>JBFRWJ010000686.1:0-2957 GCA_051439525.1 Spirulina sp.
CTTGAAAGCAGAACCCCCCGCTCGGGAGACTCCATCAGAACCGCCAGCGATCGCGAAAACGCCCATCCCGGAAACCCTCCCACCAGAACCCCCAGCGATCGCGAAAACGCCCATCCCGGAAACCCACCCACCAGAACCCCCAGCGATCCCAGAAACCCCCCCATCCCCATCCCCGGTCATTGAACCCCACCCACCTCTGAAAACTGGGGAAGTCTCCGATCTCGTTCAACTTCTCAACAATACTTATAACCCCGATCCCATCGTTCGTCGAGAAGCCGCCCTCGCCATCGGGAATATTGTTGCAGAGCAAAAAGTGAGAACCGAAATCGCGCGAATCATTCCCATTTTAGGGCAGCTCTCCCGGGATGCCGAACCGTCCGTGCGCTTGGCTGCCGTAACCGCCTTAGCTCAAATCAACGATCGGGAGGTGATTCCCTACCTGCAACGCGCTCTCAAGGATACTGACAGCGAAGCGATCGCCGCCGCCAGCGAAGCCTTGGCCAAATTTAAACGCCATGTCCCCAAACCCCCAAAAGCCATGCCCAAAAATGCTGCGGCACAGCGCGAAATCGAGTAATTGGGAATTCGTCGAACTAAGTTTCTCCGTCGATCTCGCTGCTCACTTCATAAAAAGCAGTCGTGGGCGGAGAAACAAATAAATGAGCCATCTCCTTTAATATCTTTTCATGAGTTTCATTGCGATTGGAGTCCATATCTTCAATATTGTCCCAAAGAATAAAAGCAATACCTTTATCCGTATTGGGTTCTTCTCGCAGCAAATAAGCCCCTTTAAAGCCATGAGTATAAGTGGAGACGGCGTTAACAAATAAACGTTCGGCTTCCTCAAACTTACCGGGTTTGAATTCCCCGATAGCGACATAGGCATATTTGTGTTTGAGAAAATCCATAAATTCTGCTGACATGATATCCTCCGCGATCGGTGACTGCGATCCAGTAAACCGCAAACCGTAACTCCTAAAGCGTCTTTTCAGAAAATCTTCGTTTTCCTCAATATTCAACAGATTGGACGATCTTGATATGTCTACCCTTACAGGTTTAAGCGAAACCGATGCGATCGCGCGCCGCCAAGCGGGTCAAGGGAATAATGTCACCCTCGAAACCAGCCGTTCGTATCTGCAAATTCTCCAAGAAAATCTTTTTACCTTTATTAATGCTGTCTTTTTTACCCTCAGTATTTTCTTGATTTTTCTCGGACGGGTTGGCGATGCTCTCCTGGTTGGAGTCGTGATTTTAGGAGGCGTTATCGTTAATGTTTTACAGGAAGTTTGGGCCAAACGAACCCTCGATCGCATTGCCTTATTAACCCGCCCTCGCGCGACGGTACGGCGAGAAGGAAAAGAACGCCATATCGATCCCAAAGAGATTGTCTTGGACGATATTCTGGTTTTAGAAGCGGGGGATCAAATTGTTGTGGACGGGGAAATTATCGGGGAAACGAAGGTTGAGGTGGATGAAGCCCTCCTGACGGGAGAATCCGATGCGATCGTCAAACAAAAAGGCGATAAAGTCTACTCGGGTAGCATCTGTACGAGCGGACGAACTTATTATCGAGTCACCCGAGTGGGCAAAGCCAGTTTTGCCTATCAGCTTGCCGCCAAAGCCCGGGAATTTCGCAAAATTTACACGCCATTGCAATTAGAAATTAACTTAGTGATTCGGATTTTTCTCTTGCTGGCAACTTTCCTTTGGATTTTAGTAGGGATTTCTGTTTTCGCCGGGCTTTTAAACTTTCGAGATGGGATACAACGGGCGGCAGTGATTGCCGGATTAGTGCCGAGCGGTTTATATTTATCTATTACCCTTGCCTACGCTTTGGGAGCCGTAAGAATGGTCGGGCAAGAGGTCTTAATTCAACAAGCAAATGCCGTCGAATCTTTGAGCAATGTCGATGTTCTTTGTTTGGATAAAACAGGAACTTTAACCACTAATCGCATCGATCTCCGTCGTCTCGATTGCCTTGAGATTGACGAAACAGACTTGCGAGAAATACTCGGAGATTATGTTTTTAATAGTACGACGCGCAACAAAACCAGCGAGGCGATCGCGACGGTTTGTCCCGGGACGAAGCGAGCGATCGATGGGGAAATTCCCTTCTCTTCAACGCGAAAATGGAGCGCGATCGCCTTTGACGATCCCGGGCGACGGGGGACTTATATTCTCGGCGCGCCAGAAATATTAAGCGATCTAACTTGCTTAAGCGAAGTAGAACAAGAATCCGTGATAGCTCTCACTAAAAAAGGACTGCGCGTTCTCTTTCTTGTTTGTCATTCTAACATTTTCTCTCCTAATGAAATTGACAATTTTTTCTCTCCCGCATCCAGAGTACCTCACTTCACTCCCTTGGGAATTCTGAGTTTTGGCGACGAATTGCGCCAAGACGCGCAAGAAACCCTAGCGGGTTTTACCAATGCTGGAATTGACTTAAAAATTATTTCTGGAGATAATCCCGATACCGTTGCTTCTCTCGCGACGCAGGTGGGTTTGGGCGAAGAAATTCCCATTATTTCCGGTGTAGAATTAGCAAAAATGGACGATTCCGAATTGGCTCGCGCTGCCAAGAAATATCGAATTTTTGGACGCACGACTCCCGAACAAAAAGCAAAATTAGTGGAAAGTTTGCGCAAAGACGATCGCTATGTTGCAGCAATGGGAGATGGCGTCAATGATGTTTTGGCTTTAAAAAAAGCGAATTTAGGAATTGCCATGGAAAGCGGCAGTAAGGCGACGCGAAATGCTGCTGATATTGTTCTCTTAAAAGATTCTTTTGCATCTCTTCCCCATACTTTTCTGGAAGGTCAGCGCATTCGCAATGGCATCCAAGATGTCTTGAAATTATTTATGATTCGAGTCTTCGTCGTCACCTTAATTATCTTTGCGACGGGACAGGTTTTAGGCACATTTCCCATGTTAAATAAACATAGTGCGGTGGTGACCAT
>JBFRWJ010000687.1:0-3642 GCA_051439525.1 Spirulina sp.
GTATTGAGCCATCGTCGCGCTCTCGTCGAGCGGAAGATGAACGGGCTGCAAGTGGGAGAAGTCACCATCGGCGCGGTGCGGGGGATCAAACCCTACGGCGCATTTATCGATATTGGTGGCGTGAGCGGACTGCTTCACATTTCAGAAATTTCTCACGATCATATCGATACACCTCACAGCGTTTTTGCCGTCAATGATGAATTAAAAGTGATGATCATTGATTTAGACGCAGAACGCGGTCGTATTTCCCTCTCGACCAAACAACTCGAACCCGAACCCGGGGATATGTTGAAAAATCGAGAAGTGGTCTTCGAGAAAGCGGAAGAGATGGCGGAAAAATATCGCCAAAAACTCCTACAGCAAGAACGGGGAGAAACCGCTCGCGACGAACCCGCTCGCGACGAACCCACGAGTGAAGTCGTCGAAGAAACCGAGATTCCGAGTGCAACAGACGAAGAAGTCACTGCAACCGTTGAGGAAACAGAAAACCCCGAGCCCGAAGCGATCGCTGAGGTTGAAGTGGAATCCGAAGCAGAGGAAGTCGCATCAGAAACCGAGGCATCGGAACCCGATGCCTCGGAACCCGAGGAAGAGGAAGCGATCGTCGAACCCGTTCCTGTGGGGGGCGAGTAATGACTATTTTTTGAAGGCAAAATTCAATTCAGGAGAATTTTCGGGAGGGGAAAATGCCCTCTTTTTTTTTGCCTGCGCGAGATATTCGATGGAGTTCATCGAGATGATGACGGATCGAATTCGCGAAAGAGCCCCTCGATTCGGTTTGACAGCTTAGAGGGGATAGGAGATTATCGTAAAATAATGGCAACATTACACAAGGTAACACCTCCTTCATTATTCTCTCAACCCGTTCCTATCTGCATTGTTTGCGATTAACGTCTATGAAAACTGTTCTGATTGTAGAAGACGATCCCTTGAATCGTCGCGTTTTTACCAAGATTCTCCAAAAACGCGGCCCTTTAGCGGTTAAGGCGACAGAAGATGTGGAAGAAGTGATGAATGTTGCCCGCTCTGGGGAAGTCGATATTATTTTGATGGATGTTTCCCTCTCTCACAGCGTTTATCAGGGACAGGCCGTAGATGGTATTCAAATTACGCAAATGTTAAAGGCGGATTCGCAAACGGCGGATTTACCCATCATTTTAGTCACCGCTCATGCCATGGAAGGCGATCGCGAAAACTTCCTCAAACAAAGCGGAGCAGATGGCTATATCTCAAAACCCGTGGTGGATCAACAAGAGTTTGTGGATCGAATTAAGGAATTTTTGCCAGATTGAGAAATGAACCCTTTTATGGCAAGCGATCGGCAGTTAATGTATATTTTCAACGACAGAGAACAAGGAGGGAATGTTGGTCAAAATTCGCTGTGGGGATCGGGTTTTTACAAATGTTGAGGCCATTCTCTTCGATAAAGACGGGACATTAGAAGACTCCCGCAACTTTTTACGAGAACTGGCCCAAAAGCGATCGCGCCTCATCGATGCCCAAATTCCGGGCATTGGCGACCCCCTCCTCATGGCTTTTGGGGTGGATGAAGATACTCTCGATCCGACGGGTTTAACGGCAGTGGGCAGTCGTCGCGATAATCAAATTGCGGCGGCGGCCTACATTGCCGAAACCGGACGCAGTTGGCACGAAGCCCTCGAAATTGCTCGTCGTGCTTTTGAGGAGGCGAGCCAATACATTCAGCGTACCCCGCAAACGTCTCCTCTTTTTTCCGGAAGTTTGGCGGTTTTACAAACTTTATCGGCAGCCGGGTTAAAACTGGGAATTCTCTCGGCGGATTCTACCCGAGGGGTCAAAGATTTCGTCGATCGCGCGAACATTGCCGAATATATCCAATTGGCTCGGGGGGTCGAACCCAATGGACCCAACAAACCCGATCCGAGATTGTTTCTGGAGGCCTGTCGGGATTTGACTTGCCCGCCGGAAAAAACCCTAATGGTGGGAGATTCGGCGCTCGATTTTAAAATGGCAGAGAATGCAGGCGCGGCAGGAGTTGTGGGCATTTGCTGGGGGAATGCCCGCGCTGGAGTCCTCCAAAACGCCGATGTCGGAGTTGCTCATTTGAATGAGTTAGTTATGATTGATGAGGAATAAGAGATAGGACTCGGGAATGGGGCGCGACGCAAAAAAGAGCGAGGAAATGGGCGTTCGGTTGATAGTGGGATCTGGCGCGATCGCGGTGGCGGGTATTGGCGGTTATTTAGCCTATTGGTTTTTTTTTAACCCCAATGCGAAGGCGATTCCCGTGCAAGCGATCGCGGTAGAACGAGTAGAGGTGGTTAAATCCGTGCCTGCGGGGGGAGTGGTTCAATTAGGGAATCAACAATCCTTGAAAGTCCCCACCTCTGCCGATCGCTCGGCCATTGTCGAACGGATCGAAGTTGGCGTGAATAGTCCCATTCAAAAAGGGCAAATTCTCGTCCGACTCAAAGATCCCGAGGGACAAACGCAAGTGAACGAACAGCGCTTGCAAATTCAAAAACAACGCTTGGATCTCGAAGCCAAAGAACGGGCTGTCATTCAAGCCGAAGCCGAACTCGAGTTAGCGCAAACCGAACTCCAAATTAAACAGCAAAATCAGAGTGCCATTCGTAAAGCACGAGGCGATCGCGATCGCGCTCTGGAAAAGATACGGGAACAACAAATCGAATTAGAGGCATTACAAACCGAACTCGAATCCATTCGCGATTTAGTCGCACGCGGTTATTTAGCCAGCAATGAGCAGAGAAAACAGGAACAAGCCGTGCGACAAGCTGAAGCGACTTTACGGGATAACGAACAGCGCTTTCAGCAAGCCGAATTCGATCTCGAGAATCAACGCCTTACCGTTCGGGAAACATTACAAAAACGACAAGAACAAGTTGAGATTAAAGCAATTGCTTTACAAAATGCTCGTTCTGCTGTATTAACGGCGAGAAGAGAGCTCGAAAGAGTGCAACTTAATCTTAATAAAAGCAAACAAAATTTTGAAAAAAATAGTTTAATTCGCGCCACAACAGAGGGACGAGTTTTGGATATTAATGTCAAACTCGGAGAAGTTCTCCAACAAGATAGCGTTTTACTGACCATTGGCGATCCGCGTCGAGAAGAGGTTGAAATTCGTTTGACCACGCTACAAGCGGCTTTAGTTAAAGCTAATCAAGCGGCTATTGTTTCCGCGATCGGTTTAATTTCCGGTTCTTTTTCCGGACGAGTGCAGGAATTAGGACGAGTTGCTTTAGAAGATTCCGGAAGCTCGCAATCTCGGGGAGGACAAAAGACGGTTAAGGCAATTATCGTGTTAGATACACCCAGTCAAAAACTCATTCCAGGCAGTCAGGTCAGCGTTGAAATTATCGTCGATCGCGAAGACGATGCGATCGCGCTCCCCCCTCAATTCATCCAAGATAGCGACAGCGAGAATCCTTTTGTTTGGGTAGTTTCGGAGTTTGGTAAAGCAGAACGCCGTCCGATTTCGTTAGGTTTGGTCGGCGATACGACCACAGAAATTAAAACGGGTTTGGAAGCTGGCGAACAAGTGGTCAGTCCTCCCCCCGATCGCCCAATTGAAGAAGGACTAAAACTCTTACCAATTATCAGCGAACAGTGAACAGTTATCAGTTATCAGTTATCAGTTATCAG
>JBFRWJ010000688.1:0-7101 GCA_051439525.1 Spirulina sp.
AGGCAACATTTCCTCAAACGACTGTTTAAAAACTCAATTGGTTCTCAACTCTTTCTCAATGTGTTGATTGCGGCCCTAATTGGTTTGGGCTGCATGGCTTATTTTTTCTATCAAACTTTAGAAACTCGGGAAAAAGATGGAATTCGTTTAGTCTTGAATATGCAAGTTCAATCGGTCGAAGAACAAATCCAACAAATCGAACAGCTATCATTCAATATGGTAACGGCCGTCAGGATCATGCAGCACGAAAACATTCAGGACGAAGCACCGTATCGAGATTTAATCTTAGAACTATTTGAACGATATTTATCCCAAGGAACGACATCTTTGATGGCCTTGGGCTTTGGTCAGACTCCCACTAAAATCGTCAGCGATCGTCAATTTTTCTGGCCTTACTTTGCACTCCATGAATTTACCCCAAAAGGCTTGGGTGAGCATCTTCAGGCTCCCCATGAAAATATCCGATACGTTAATATCGGCGATCGTAAGACTGATGGCGACTACACTCAAAACCATTATTATACCGAGCCCGTAAAAGCTGGCAAATTTATTTGGTTGAAGCCGTATCAATGGCACGGAAATACCTACACGAGCTTTGCCGGACCCATATTCGACGGCGATCGACAACTGTTGGGGGCAACAGGTGCAGATTTAAATGTGACGGCTCTGAGTCAGCAATTTAATATTCCAGTGATTAAGGAGAGCGGTTATTTTATCATTCTCAGTCGAGAGGGGAATTTGCTGGCCTATCCTCCAGATCCGCAACAGGCAATTAACTTCGCAACTTATGAAGATATTCCCATCTTAAAAGCCGTTTACGAAAACATTGGCAACAACGAGTCGGGAATCATCCAAGCAGCAGGGCAATACTGGACTTATCAACGAGTAGCGGGAATCGATTGGCTGATTTTGGCAGTCGTCCCCAAATCCGTCGTTCTCCGTCCGGTGTTGTCCATTGCGATCGGGGGAACGACAGGTGCGGGGGCAATTCTCGCTTTGGTTGTCATCCTCTTTGTTCAACGTCTCAATCGTCGTCTCCAACCGATTCTGGAACAATGCCAACAAATGTCGCGAGAAGACGTGCAAAGATCCCAAACCAATCCCTCGGAAAATCCGCACGATCGTCTGGGAATCTCCCTAAAAAACGATCTCGGAGGAGATGAAATTGACATATTAAATCAATCTTTTAATCAGATGACAGTCCAGTTAAAAACATCTGTCGAGTTATTGGAAACTCGCGTTAAGAACCGCACGGCTCAACTGGCAAAAGCAAAAGAAGCTGCCGAAGTTGCCAACCAAGCCAAAAGCGAGTTTATCGCCAACATGAGCCACGAATTGCGAACCCCTCTCAATGCCATCCTAGGTTTCTCGCAAATTATGATGCGTTCTCGTACCGTTCCCCAAGAAGAGAAAGAAAATCTGAGTATTATCAATCGCAGTGGAGATTACTTGCTGACCTTAATTAATAATATCTTGGACTTCTCCAAAATCGAAGCTGGAAGAATGCTCCTTGCTCCCCAGAGCTTCGATCTGCACGCATTATTGCAAGAAGTCGAAGATTTATTAACCATGAAAGCAACCCATAAAGGCTTGTATCTTGCCTTCGATCGCGAGAACAACGTTCCCCAATACATTCGCACGGACGAGACCAAACTCCGCCAAGTTTTGATTAATCTCATTAACAATGGCATTAAATTCACCTCAGAAGGAGGAATATCAGTAACAGTCACCAGTCACCAGTTAATCAATCATCAGTTACCAACCAACAACCAACAACCAATAACCAATAACCAACAACGAATATTCTTTAAAGTTGAAGATACGGGAGTTGGTATTGCCGAGGAAGAGTTAGGGCAGCTTTTTGAAGCCTTCGGACAAACTGAAAGCGGTCGGCAAAGTCAAGAAGGAACGGGTTTGGGATTGCCCATCAGCCAAAAATTCGTGCAATTGATGGGAGGGGAAATTCTCGTAAGTAGCACCCCCGGAAAAGGGACGACCTTTACCTTTGATATTGAAGCCGAGAGAGTTGATGCTTCGCACATTCAACCCAAGCAAATTTCTCGCCAAGTTGTGTCCCTCAAACCCGGTCAACAGCGCTATAAAATCTTGATTGCGGACGATCGCCCCCACAATCGCTTATTGCTGGTCAAACTGTTACAACCCCTCGGTTTCGACCTGCAAGAAGCGAGCAATGGTCGAGAGGCTGTTGAAAAATGGGAAATATGGCAGCCCCATCTGATTTTTATGGATATGAGAATGCCAATTATGGATGGTTACGAAGCAACGCGACACATTAAACAGAGAAGCAAAGGGAAAACAACGCCAATTGTTGCCTTAACTGCCAGCGTGTTAGAAGAAGACAAAGTTATTGTGTTATCCGCAGGCTGCGATGATTTCTTGAGAAAACCCTTTCGAGACTCGGCAATTTTTGAGACCATTGGCAAACATTTAGGCGTTGAATACATCTACGCAGAAGAGCAACAGCCAGAGACAACCCAATCCCCACCCTTGAAATACTCGGATTTAGAGATAATGCCTTCAGACTGGCGAGAGCGGTTGTATAATGCCAGCAAAGCCTTAGATGACGATTTGATTTTAGAACTCATCGCAGAAATCCCAAACAGTCAAGCATTCTTAGCCGATCGCTTAACAAACTTGCTAGATAACTTTCAATTTAAACGCATCCGCCAATTGCTTGAAGAAGGACGATAAAACTCCCTCAAACCCATCGTAATTTTTTTTAAAATCATGGCGATTATCCCTCCCGAAAAGCGTCCCTCTCGCCCTCGCAAGCTCCCCTTACGATGGGTGCTGATTATTCCCTTTCTCGTCCAGATTTTTGCCGCCGTGAGTTTAGTGGGATGGCTCTCCTTTCGCAACGGACAGAGGGCGATCGCGACTCTGGCTCGGGAGTTGCAAGGGGAAATTGCCCAGAGGATTGAAGATCGCCTGCATACCTATACGGAAATCCCCGCGATCGTCCATCAAATCAATGGGGATTTAGTTCGCTCCGGGCGGTTAAACTTGGAAGACTCCCCCGAGATCGATCGACACTTTCTCCAACAGTTATTTTGGTTTCCCGATCTCAGTTACATCTGTTGGGCTAACGAACGGGGAGAATTAATGGGAGTCTTCCATCCGGATAATGAAGGCAATATCTTTGTCGATCGCGCCCTCGATGGCGATTATGTGAAGTTTCGCAGCGATCGCGAGGGGAAGATCGGGGCGGAAGTCTTACGGGCTCCCGATTACGATCCGAGAACCCGTCCTTGGTATCGAACGGCGGTAGAAGCCAAACGCTCGACTTGGACTACCCCTTATGCTTGGTATGGGGATGACATTTTAAGTACCGATCTGGTTATGCCCTTTTATGGGGGAGAAACGGGAGAAGAACTCGAGGGGGTTTTTTCGGCCTCTTTTACCCTCGATGCCATTGGTGAATTTCTGGCGGGACTGAAAATCGGGAAATCCGGACAGGCTTTTATTTTCGAGCGATCGGGGATTGCCATCGCCACTTCAACGGGAGACACACTGGTCATTCGCGACGGCGATGAATTCCAACCCATTTCGGCTCTCGAGATTCCCAACCCCATCGTCCATCAAACCGCAGAATACCTGCGATCGCATTTTGGCGACCTGTCTCAAATTCGGGACACGTATCAAAGCGAGATCGCGATCGCGGGCAAAAAACATTTTCTGCAAGTGACTTCTTTCCAAGACGATGCGGGTTTGGATTGGGAGATCGTCATTGTCATTCCCGAAGCGGACTTTATGGAGCAGATCGATGCCAATACTCACAATACGATGGTTTTGTGTGGGGTTGCTCTCGTCGTGGCGGCAGGCTTGGGGATCTTAACCTCTCGCTGGATCGTCCGGATCATCTTTCTTTTGTCCCGAGGGACGGACGCGATCGCGAAGGGGGAGCTGACCTATCGCGTTCAGGATACGCCGATCGGCGAACTCAGCATTCTCGCTCGTGCCTTTAACCGCATGGCCGACCAATTGAAAACTGCCTTCGATACCCTCGAACTCAAAGTAGAAGAACGCACCGCCGAATTAGCCGCCGCGAAAGAAGCTGCCGATAGTGCCAACCGAGCCAAGAGCGAATTTCTCGCCCACATGAGTCACGAACTGAGAACTCCTTTAAATGCGATTCTGGGTTTTTCTCAAATTGCCATTCGCGATCGCCAGCTCTCCCCGAAACAGAGGGAAAATATTGGCATCATCAACCGCAGTGGCGATTATTTATTGACCTTAATCAACAATGTTTTGGATTTATCCAAGATGGAAGCGGGAAAAATGACCTTGAATCCTCGCAATTTCGACCTGTATTTGCTGCTGCATGAAATTGAGGATTTGCTGCATTTACAAGCAGAAAGTAAGGGTTTGCAACTCCTATTCGATCGCGATGAAACTCTGCCTCAATACATTCGCACGGATGAAACAAAACTACGCCAAGTCTTGCTGAATTTGATTAACAATAGCATTAAATTCACCGCCGAAGGGGGCATTGCCGTAAAAGTAATTTGCAAGGGAAAAGAAGATGCGATCGCAACTCTTGCTTTTGAAGTACAAGATACTGGCGTTGGCATTGCCGAAGAAGAGTTAGGACAGCTTTTTGAGGTTTTCGGACAAACTGAAAGCGGTAAATACAGTCAACAAGGGGCGGGGTTGGGACTCCCCATTACACAAAAATTCGTGCGTTTAATGGGCGGAGAAATTGCCGTGAGCAGTACCGTCGGAAAAGGGACGACTTTTACCTTTGCGATCGAAGCCAAAATTGCCAGGGCTGCGGACGTGGAACCCAAACCGACTTCTCGCCAAGTTATTGCTCTCAAACCCGGTCAACGCACCTACAAAATCCTAATTGTAGACGATCGCCCTCACAATCGCCTCTTGTTGGTCAGACTGTTAAAACCCCTCGGTTTTGCCGTGCAAGAAGCGAGCAACGGACGAGAAGCGATTGAAAAATGGGAAGTCTGGGAACCCCATCTGATTTTTATGGATATGAGAATGCCGGTGATGAATGGTTACGAAGCAACCCAACAAATTAAGGGGACGCTCAAAGGAAATGCGACGATTATTATTGCTTTAACGGCGAGTGTCTTGGAAGAAGAAAAAGCGATCGTGCTTTCGGCAGGATGCGATGATTTCTTGAGAAAGCCATTTCGAGAAGCAACGATTTTTGCAGCGCTAGAAAAACATTTGGGCGTAGAGTACATCTATGCAGAAGAAGAAAAACTGAAAGTTACTCAAACGAATCCTTTAAGTCTTGCGGACTTAGAAGTGATGCCTCCGGAATGGCGGGAACAATTGTATAATGCCAGTAAGGCTTTAGATGATGACGCGATCTTGGCATTAATTGAGGAAATTCCCGCCGAGAGAGCGTCTTTAGCCGATCGCTTAACGGATTTGGTCGAAAATTTTCAACTCAAGCAGATCTGTCAGTTACTCGGATAAGGCCAATCGCGATCGCTTTCTGATTTAACGTAAGAACAAGGAGTGTATGTTAAATGGTAGAGTCACCCCAGTGCAAATTGCTATACTTTAAACATCGCTAGATTTAGAGACTTATTGAAAAGTAGGACTAAAATGAGTAATGAAAAAGTAACGAATTTAAAAGCTGATATTTTAATTGTTGATGATTTGCTTCCGAACTTGCGCGTTTTAACCGCAATGTTGAAGGAAAAAAATTATAAAGTCAGACAAGCAACCGATGGTGAAAGCGCGATCGAAGCCGCGCAAATCAAACCGCCGGATTTAATTTTGTTAGATATTAAAATGCCCGATATGGATGGTTATGAAGTTTGTCAAATTTTAAAATCAGACGATCGCACTAAAGAGATTCCAGTAATTTTTATTAGCGCGCTCAGCGAAGTTCTGGATAAAGTTAAAGCCTTTGAAGTGGGAGGAATCGACTATATTACCAAACCGTTTCAAGAGGAGGAAGTTCTCACCCGAATTGAGAATCAATTAACGATTAAACGACAACAAAAACTGTTGCAACAAGCCAATACAGAACTTCAAGAACAGCGCGCTTTTCTCCGCACGGTTATCGATAGCAATCCCAATCTTATCTTTGTTAAAGACGCGAACGGTCGTTTTCTTTTGGCCAATCAAACCTTTGCCGATTTTCACGGTACGACTGTGGAAGAAATAATCGGCAAAACCATTGCAGAGATTCAGGTAAACTCAGAGGAAGTCGCTCAATTTCTCGCAGATGACGAACCCGCGATCGCGACGGGAAACGCACAAATCCGAACCGAAAAAGCGATCGCCGCAACGGGAGAAATCCACTATTTTCAAAGTATTAAAATGCCTCTGGTTACCAACAATTCCCAAAATACACAAGTCTTGGGAGTTGCGACGGATATCACGACCCTCAAAGCTGCCCAACTCGCCCTACAAGAAAGCGAGGCGAAAAATCGCGCCATTCTGACGGCAATTCCCGATCTCATGTTTCGCGTCACCCTTGACGGCATTTATCTCGATTCCTTCATATCGAATAAAGAAGTCAAACCTCTTTTTCCCGAGGACATCGACCCAACAGGAAGACATATTTCTGAATTTATTCCCCCTGAAATCGCAGAACGTCACTTGCAGGCAGCGCGATCGGCTCTAACGACAGGGAAACTGCAAGTTTACCAACAGGAAGTCGAGATCGCGGGTCGGGTACAGTATGAAGAGGTTCGGGTGGTGCCGAGCGGACAGAATGAAGTTCTTTTTATAATTAGAAATATTAGTGAGAAACGGCGAGCGGAGTTGGCTTTACACCTAGAGCAGCAACAGTCCGAACGCTTGTTGCTCAATATTCTTCCCCGTTCTATTGCCGATCGCCTCAAAGTCACGACGGGAGCGATCGCGGAATATCACGAGTCGGCAAGTATTTTATTTGCCGATCTGGTGGGGTTTACGCCGCTTTCCTCACAAGTGTCGCCAACAGAATTAGTCAGACTTCTCGATCGCATTTTCTCGACCTTCGATAAGTTTGTCGAAAAGTATCGCTTGGAAAAAATTAAGACGATTGGGGATGCTTATATGGTGGCGGGAGGACTTCCCGAACCCAAACCCGACCATCTCGAGGCGATCGCGGATATGGCA
>JBFRWJ010000689.1:0-12714 GCA_051439525.1 Spirulina sp.
CCAGAATACTCCCCCGTGTCGCCGCATTAAGACTTTCCATTCTTGAAAAGGATGTAAAGTAACATCCTGCAACGCCAACCCCTTTGGCTGTCCGATTTTCTGCAATCCTTCTTGGAGTTCTGGCGTACTTTCTGGGGAAGGTTTCGGGTTAGGAGAACAAGTTCCCTGATATCCCGGGGCGATCCAAATCGTACACCCTGCTTGTTTCCCTCGCAATCCGTAATCCCAATCTCCGGCATAGTGAGTTAAACAAGAATCTAAATTCCCGATCGCCTTCACGACGCTGCGAGGAATGAAAACAAAATTACCGCACATGGTATCGCATTGTAAGGGAGCATCCCCGGGATGAACCGCCTGCATCTTAAACGGGGGGTAAAACCAGCCTTTTTGCTTCATTCCCCCATAGGTTAACTCTCCCGTTTGGGGATCCTTGACAGATGCAGCAACGATCGCTTTCTCAAACCCCTTTTGCGCCAAATTTTCCGCCGTATCGAGGAGCGATCGCAGGGCATTGGGATATAAAATCGTATCGTCATTGAGCCATAAATAGCCGTCATAATCTCCTGCGATCGCCTCTGCAAACGCCAAGCGCATTCCCCCATTCCAAAATAAATTCCCCGTCCCTTGCATGACTTTAACATGAGGATATACCTCACTGACGGCTTCTCCCGTGCCATCGGGACTGCCATCATCCACCAGATAAACATCAAGGGTGACGTTTTCTGTGCCCTCCTGCTGAAAAAGTGCATCGAGACATTCCAAGGTTTTTGCCTTGCGATTGTAACAAGTTAACAAGGCTGCCAAATGTTTCATGAGACTAAAATAGGTTTATATTATGGTTGTACTGTAACGCGATCGCTCACTCAAATTGGAGTCTGCCCATGAACATCGTCTTAACCCCCTATCTGGCAGAATTTGTTCGAGAAAAAGTGAATACCCATCAATACGAATCTCCCTTGGAAGTGATTGGGGAAGCCCTGCGATTATTAGACCAACGCGATCGCGATCGGCGATCGCGCCTGAGCGAACTCCAAGCTAAAATCCAAGAAGGGATCGACTCTAGCGATCGCGGAGAATTGTCCGATGGGGAAGAAGTCTTTGCCGAACTCGAGGAGGATATCCGTCGTATTGAAGTCCAAATACAACATCGCCAAATTTAGAAAATGGCACAATATTTCTTAACCCATTCAGCCCGACAAGATCTCAAAGAGATCAATCATTATCTTGCTAATTTTAGTCCTGCTGCTGCTCGGAAATTCAAGCAAATCATCAAACAAAGATTTCAACAAATCACGGATTTTCCTAACATTGGCAAACATCATGATATTTTGCATGAGGGCTTGCAGAGCTTGCCCATGGAAGATTATTTGATATTTTATCGTCTTGTTGCCAATCGCATTGAAATCCTCCGAGTTCTTAGCGGTTAACTCGATATAGAAGCTTTGTTTCCCGACGATAATTAATTAAAGTTAACCTATTTTTTTACTGATGAGTCTTTATTCTTCTTCTCTCGATGACTTTGGCGTAATTGTTGCTTGTTGTTTTCAAGATTATCTGTTTGCCAAAGGATGCTGTCAAAGTATTCGCCATTTTCTCGGTGATGTGCCAATTTGCTTACTGGTTGATGGAACTTTTTCGACCCACGCTTTAGAAAAAGCCTATCGCGTTCGAGTCATTAATCACAAGACCGTTAAAAATGATATTTTAAGACAGCGAAGTTTTGGTTGGGGGAAAACCAAAATGATTGCTTTTTGGGAAAGTCCTTGGCAGCATTTTCTCGTCCTTGATGCCGATACAAATGTTTGGGGAAATGTTTTGAAGTTTGCTGATTTTGATAATTTTGATGCCACCATCGACGATCCTCAATGTAATTATCTCGATGAAGAAATTATTGAATTCTTTTTCGATATTGAAGGAATCGAACAATATTTCCCTGAATTCGACTGGAGAAAACATCGGACTGAATATTTTTGTACGGGGACTTTTTTCGGCATTCGCAATCTTTTTCCTTTGGAAGAGTATATCGAAATGCTGGATTTTATTGAAGCGCATCCCCAGATTTTTAAATATGGAGAAATGGGCTTTTTGAATTTTATGCTCTGTCGGGCGGCAGATGCGGGTAAAATCCGTTTGGGAAGTGCAAATTTTCAGGTTCTCGCGCCCAACTGCGAACGCGAGGAATTAGCCAAACGTTTCCCGATTACCAACAATGTTCCCTTGGTGCAAAATGATGATGCGACCGTGATTCATTGGTGTGGCGCAAAACCTCTAATTTCAACCGCAAATACTTATGCAGAACCGATGACGGCTTCGCGACGAAAATGCTTAGAAATCGAACGCGGTTTAACGGGATGGCAGGCTGATGTCTGGCTGAATTGGGAAGATTTTTACAGCACTTTTGTTAAGTATAAAAATAAAGCGAGGAAAAAACTAAGAAAGTTTTTCAATTAAAAATTTTGGGGCGATCGGTTCGAGAAATACCGGACGCATTTTTCGGGATACGATCGCAGCCCCAGAGCCTCTTCAGAATTGTGGGTTGGCATTTGCTCCCGCAAAACGATTGAAATGGGACAATAGTAATGCCAAAATATGAGAATCTGAATGGTCGGAAAAATGGAAAATAGCCAAACCACGATTTTAGTCACTGGAGGAGCCGGATATATCGGTTCTCATGCCGTTCTTGCCCTACAACAAGCGGGATATCATGCGATCGTTCTCGATAACCTCGTGTACGGACATCGGGAATTTGTGGAAAAGGTTTTAAAGGCTGAGTTAGTGGTTGGGGATACGTGCGATCGCGAATTGTTAGACAATCTCTTTGCGACTCGCAAGATTGCTGCCGTCATGCACTTTGCAGCTTATACTTATGTTGGGGAATCCGTCACGACACCGGATAAGTACTATCGCAATAATGTTCTCGGAACGTTAACCCTCCTCGAAGCGATGTTAAAGGCAGGAGTGAATAAGTTTGTTTTTTCTTCGACTTGTGCGGTTTACGGAGTCCCGCAAATGTTTCCCATTCCCGAAGCTCATCCAAAAGCTCCTATTAATCCCTACGGACAGAGTAAATTAATGGTGGAGCAAATCCTCGAGGATTTGGATCGCGCTTACGATTTGCGATCGGTCCGCTTCCGTTATTTTAACGCCGCCGGTGCCGATCCCCAAGGTCGCTTGGGAGAAGATCACGATCCGGAAACCCATCTCATTCCTCTTACTTTATTTACAGCTTTGGAAAAGCGAGAGGCAATTTATATTTTTGGCACGGATTATCCGACTCCCGATGGGACTTGCATTCGCGATTATATTCATGTTAGCGATCTTGCCAGCGCTCACCTTTTGGGATTAGAGTATCTCTTACAAGGGGGTAAAACTGAGGTATTTAATTTAGGCAATGGGACGGGATTTTCGGTTAGGGAAGTGATTGAAACGGCTAAAATGGTGACGGGCAGAGATTTTCAGGTATTGAACCGCGATCGCCGTCCGGGAGATCCTCCCAAACTCGTCGGAACTAGCGAAAAGGCACGCAAAATATTATCATGGACTCCTCAATATAACGAGATTGAAGAAATTATCGCCCATGCTTGGCAATGGCATCAAAAACGGCATGGCGATAAGTAGGGAGTAGGGATAGCATAAATTATCCCTTTGCTTTCATCAAACTTAAATTAGATAATAGTAAAAATACTAACCGTTCTGAATTTTCTTTTATTTTCGTGACGATTGCGAAATCTTTAGGTTCGGAATCCTCGACCTTCGAGTATATTGTGAGTTGTATCGGCAGAGAGTCAGCTCTCCTATCAACTTAACCCAAAATTAAGGGCTAGAGCTGGATTTTGCAAAAAAGTGATGAGATAAAAAGCGATGAACGAACATTTCTTAGGTATAGTTCAAAACGGAGGATTTCTCATTTTAACAACTCCATTCTCCGGCGGACATAAAGTTATGCTGACTGCTATTTCCATGCAGGCGGCTGAACGTCCTGAAGGACGAAAGCTAGATCTGAGGGAATACGAAGGTAGCGCCATTATGGTCAAAGGTCATGCTTCGGGTCAATGGATTTATTCCGCAGAGGTCGTTGAGAAAGCTAGCTTAATTCTGACGGAATTAGTCAAACACTTATTCGGCATGGCAGAAGCGAAAACAGCAGGAGAAGTTTTCATTTACGAGGAAACCGAAGGCGAAGCGAATCCCGGCATTTTCCCCGAACAATTCCTTCAATCTTTACGATAAACAATAATGAGCTGATGAAGGAGGAAAAGATGTCATTCAATAGTTTTATTGAGAGCTTAAATCTCAGTTTTTTTCAACCGTATGAATTCTTGATTCACACAGACAGACCGAACAATCAACAACCCCCCGAACGGTTATGGGGCAATATCGTTGTAACAGCCTTAGTTTTGGATAAGTTGCGGGCAGAATTTAATCGCCCGCTCATCATCACCAGTTGCTATCGAACTCCTGCATATAACAGCAGGCTGACTGGTGCAGCTTCTTTGAGCCAACATCAAGCCTTTACTGCCGCAGACTTTTCCATATCAGGTGTATCTCCATCTACTGTGGCTAGGGCAGCACGCAATTTACGGAATCAATGGATAGCAGTTCCCATCGACTTCGATCGCGTTCAAGTGCGAGTGCCCAGAGGATACGTCCCATTTTGGGAGCTACCGCAACGGCGTAATAACGGTCAGTTAGAAGTCAAGTTTTTAGGAGGAATCAACGCATACTCTCGATTTGTCCACGTGGACAGTCGGGGACAAAATACGAACTGGTGACGATCGCAAAAGAGGAGAGATGAAAGATGAAAGTACTAGATACCGCACAAAAAATTACGAATAAAGCCGATTCTCTTAGGCGCAGTGGCTATGAGTGCGTCATCCGCTACTACACTCGCGCCCTCAGCAACCCTAAACTCCTGAAGTCAAAGGAAGCTAGAGCGATCGCTAAGGCGGGGCTTTCGCTAGCAGTGGTCTACCAAGATTTCAATAACAGTCGCGCGAGGTTCGACTATCCCAAGGGATACAGTGCCGGTCGGATTGCCTATAATTATGCTCGTGACGAGATCGGGCAACCTCAGAACTCAGCGATTTACTTTGCCGTTGATTACGATACCTCTCAAGCAGAGGTGGAACAAGTGATTCGTCCTTACTTTCAAGGGGTCGCCGATGCCTTCCGCGAGGAGGCAGATGGCAGTCCGGGTTACGCAATTGGCGTTTATGGCTCGGGTTTGGTTTGCCGCCTGTTGTTTGAAAGTAATCATGCCTCATATGCTTGGTTGGCTGGGGCGCGAGGATGGCGCGAAACTCGCGAGTTTGACGACAGCAAGCAGTGGCATTTGAAACAAAAGATCGAGCATCCCGCTAAAGTCGTCTGTGGCGTTATTATCGATGACAACTTTGTCAATCCCGATCGCTCTGATTTTGGCGCCTTTACCCTTGCTGTCGAGTCGGTAGGACAGTACGAAGTCATTGCTCGGTCGGGACTGCGACTGCGCTCTGGACCCGGTGTCGGTTTTGATATCATTGATGTCATGCCCTTCCGGAGTCGGGTTTTCCCAGGCAAGAGACAAGATAATTGGGTCGAAATCGACCTTCAAGGCGATGGTTTTGTGGATGGTTGGGCATTTGCGAGCTACTTGAGACCGATTTGAAGTTCGTTTTTTCTAACGGCGAATACTCATCCGGTTCGTGCAAATCTCTCAAGGTATTTTCTAAATCTGCGGTGAGCTGTTGGGAGGCTTTTTTGGTCGATTTTCCCGTCCCGTAGCGAGAAACCGCGATCGCTTGGCCAATATCGATCGTGACATCGCAGCCAAAACTTGGATAAAGTTGGGAGTAGTGAATGCTAATGGGCAGGATTTTAACGGTTTCTTCGGGGAGTTTCGCCTGAGCTTGTAACGCGATCGCGGCCAAACCCCGCTTTAAGGATTCCACAAAGCGCTGATGAAAAATATCTCCTTCGGGAAAAATAGTCAGCATTTCCCCCTGACACAAAAGATCGATACTGTGATGTAAACTATCCGCGCTCGGGCGTTGGGGGTTGACGGCAAAACCTCCCAAACGACGAATGAACCATCCTTGCACCTTCCGATTCATTTCATTAATGGACACCATAAAGTGCAAATCCCTTCCCGTCGCCAATTTTCCGGCAGCATAAGCCAAAACCAGCGCATCCCAACGCGATCGGTGAGTGGGTGCGAGAATAACGGGGCCGTCGAGGGGAATATTTTCGCGTCCGTTAACCTCAATGCGATTAAAATACAGGGGAAGCAGGCAATAACGTCCGACGAGATAGGTCAAACGCGCCAACCAAGGAGAGATTTTTGAAGGCGCGATCGCACTCCGGGAACGAGAATTTTGAGCGGCGATCGAGTTAGGGCGATGGGGATAAACTAAAGTCATGGCGCGATCTGAACAAAATTAACTGTCTAGTCTTACCCTAAAGGTAAAAACCTTCACTAACCTTAGCAAACGGGACACTAAATGGATTGACTGTTGGACAGGATGAAGGATGAAGGATGTAGGAGGAAGGAATTTCGGAAGGAGGAAGGATGAAAGGATAAATGAAGAAGATGTAATTTCTTTCCCCCTTCTCCCCCCACTCTTCATCTCCGATGGGCAAACCAATGCTGTAATTGTTCTCGACAGGGGGTTTCCAAGATTCCGGCAAGAACGGGTAAAGTGTGATTGGAACAGGGACTATCGGGAAGATTGAGAACACTCCGAATTGTTCCAGTTTCGGGATCGTCCACTCCGTACACCAATAAACCCACTCTGGCTTGAATAATGGCTCCAGCACACATGGGACAGGGTTCGAGGGTAACGTAAAGGGTACAATCTTCCAGATGCCAGTTTTGTCGGACTTTTGCAGCTTGACGCAGTGCCAAAATTTCGGCATGGGCCGTGGGATCTTTCTCTCTTTCCTTGCGGTTGGCTGCTTCGGCGATCGCATTCCCATCAGCATCCACCACCACTGCACCGACAGGAACATCGCCAGCTTCTCCTGCCTCTTTAGCTAATTCTAAAGCACGGAACATCCATCGGGTATGGATGCGATAAATTTCTGCGTTCAACTCTAAAGACATGGATGATTTTCAGATGATTTCTTCCGGATTCTCTGCCTGTTGTTGGAAAAGAGTATATCGATAACCCTGCATCCCCGACTGAGGATTTGAAATTATGAAGTTCGATGCCAATCTACCATCTCTCGATCCCATTAAGCCCGTCGTGACATCCCCTCCAACATCCCCATTTCAATCCTATCTCGGCAGTCTCCACCAGAAATATTTAGCCACTGAAGAGGGAGCGATCGGCGATCGCATTCCCGAATTAGCCGCCGCGAAAGTAGAATGGTTTGGAATCGCCGTGGTGACGACGGGAGGCCGGATCTTTGAGGTGGGAAACAGCGATCGCCTCTTTACCCTTCAGTCGATTTCTAAGGCGCTGGTTTACGGGATGGCATTGGAAGATTGCGGTCGGGAAATGGTTCGCAGTAAGGTCAATATTAAATCGGCAGGAGAATCGGCGAATACGGTTGCTCTCGACGAACACAGCCAACTGCCCTACAATCCGATGGTGAATGCGGGCGCGATCGCGGTGACGGATTTAATTAAGGGCAATAGCACTACGGATCGCCTCAATCGCATTTTGAAGAAGTTTAATCTCTATGCCGGGCGGGATGTTAATATTAGTTTTCCCGTATTTCTCTCAGAAAAAGCCGCCGGACATCGCCATCGGGCTCTCGCTCACTTATTGCTCGATGTGGGGGCGATCGGCGATCGCATTGAGGAAACGCTGGATCTCTATTTTCAACACACTTCGATTCTCGTGAATGCGAAGGATTTGGCAACGATCGGCGCAACTTTGGCCAATGGCGGGATCAATCCTATCACCTCCGAACGCGCGATCGACGAGCGTTATGTCCGGGATGTGATGAGCATGATGATTGCTTGCGGGTTAGATGAGTATTCAGGAGAATGGGCTTACGAGGTGGGCATTCCTGCTAAAAGTGGTGTTGGCGGCGGCATTTTGGCGGCGGTTCCGGGTAAATTAGGAATTGGTGTTTTTTCTCCTCTCCTCGATCCAATGGGCAATAGTATTCGCGGTATCGAAGTTTGCAAAGAACTCTCCCGCAAGTTTGGTTTGCATCTTTTCGATACGGTGAAAGCGGATAAGGATTTAAAAGAGTGGATCGAGAGTAATGAGTCCGTTGATGGCTGGTAGTCTCAAGTATCAGTTATCAATGAACAATGGGGAGAAGTGCGATCGCTAGACGAATTCAAAGACCATAAATTGCAGAATATTAGAATGTTAGGGACTCGGAGGAGGCATGAGGACTAAGTTTCCGTCTTCCAACTCGTAACGGTTATCCGTGCGATCGTCATAGCGCAAATATTCCTCAAAGGTCAGTTTGACCGGCGATCGAACCATTTTTCTCGTCTCCCATACTTTTTGGTTTATTGTAAGCGAGCGTCAACAACTCATAAGAATTATGTCAAGTTTTTTTAAAAAAAAACTTGACATAATAGACCAAAAGCCTTAAAATGCAAGGTATAGAGGAAGATTAGATTTTCAAGTTCATGACTAGCACGGCTCAAATAGTGCGCGAACACATCAAAGCAAGAAAAGGAGATTTGTTTGGAATTGGGGATTTTCCCGATCTGCCGACTCATGCAGTTTTGAAAACATTGTCTCGGATGGTGAATGAAGGTCAATTAGTGCGCGTAAGTAAAGGAATTTATTATGCACCGCGTCAAACTCGATTTGGTTTATCACATCCCTCTCAAGCCGATCTCTATCAATTATTAACAAAAGAAAATAGCAAACAATATAAACTTTATCCGGCTGAGGTAAGTGCGGCTAATTTCTTAGGTTTTTCTACACAAAACTCTGTTGCAGGTGTATTTGCAACACCTGCTTCTAGCGTACCTCGAAAAATTCTCGATCCGCGCACTCGAGTTTACACAAATAGACCCGAAATTTGGAATAGTTTATCTATAAAAGATGCAGCTTTATTGGATATTTTGAGAACGAGAGGGAAATTTAGTGAATTATCTCCTCTTGAAACCAAGAAACTATTGCTCGATTATTTTCGAGAAAGCGATCGCTTTGAGAAGCTGGTGAAAGTTGCAGAAACAGAACCGCCTCGAGTGCAAGCACTGTTAGGGGCGATCGGCCAAGAAATCAACGTTAATTCTCAACTTTTAGCGCATATTCGTAATTGGTTAAATCCTCTTTCACGATTTGACTTTGGTAAATTAAATACACTTCGCTATATAAAGAAATGGCAAGGAAAATGACAAAATTATACGAGCATCCTGATTTTTACGATGCTATTACTGCTGCAAAAAATTACTTCAACCATCCCGGATTGACAGAACAACTGATTGAGAAGGATTATTATGTAACTGAAGCATTACGAATTGTTGCAAATTTGTATCCGAATCAAGTAATTTTTAAAGGAGGAACGAGTCTTTCTAAAGGTTGGCAATTAATTGAACGCTTCTCAGAAGATGTCGATCTTTTCTTAAATAGAGATGCGTTCAATCCTCGGCTTAGTCGAAGTAAAGTTGATAATAAACTAAAAGAAATAGAAGATTCTATCACAGAAAATCTTAATTTAACTTGCGATCGATATCAACGGAAAAGAGAAGTCTATCGTAATAGTTACTTCAGTTATCCTCAGCAATTCTCTCTCAATAATGTAATTGCTAATCGCATTTTTTTAGAAATCGGGACGAGAAGTGGATACTATCCTACAGAGATTGTAAATTTGTCATCCTATATTACCCAATTTTTGCGAGAGACAGGTAACACTTTAGATACAGAAGATGAATCCACATTTCCTATGTTATTACTTCATTTTCGTCGTACCTTTGTCGAAAAGCTATTTGCCATCCATTCCAAAGTTGTCAAAAGTCAAAAGGATGGATCTGTAATCGGAACAAATGCTCGTCATTACTACGATCTATTTTTCCTTGCTCAAACACCAGAAGTTCAAGCAATGCTACGTTCGGAAGAATATAATGACATCAAGCAAGATTGCGATCGCATTGGCAAAGAAAAATTTAAAAAAGATTATATCGAGCCACCTGACAAAATGAAATTTGCTAATAGCATCGCTTTATTTCCCACTGGAGATATCCGCAAAATTATTTCTCGGGATTATAAAGAACAATGTCAAAATCTCTGCTATGGAGATTATCCAAGCTGGAAAGAAATAGAGGCGTATTTTGAAGAATTTAAAGAATTACTTTAATATCAATAAAATTTTTGCTTTTTGATAAGCCAACTCAATATAAAAATTAATTCTTTTCGGTTTTTCTCCATTCCAGTCCCGCATCTCTCTGACGATTCAATATATTTTGAATGATTTCTGGAGCAAAACCCATATTTTAATGCTCCTTTCAGCTTATCTTTGAATTCTTGTTCTAAGCGATCGCCATATTCTTGATTAACAACTTTTAAAAAACTTTGATAAAGATTATTGCGATATTCATCGTCAGATTGATATTTACCCTCAACTCCCAAAGCTCTATAATAAGCCTCTAATGCTTGCGATCGCAGTCTACACCTATGAAAAAAAGAAGCGACATCAAGCAATTTTTCACATTGTAACATATTTTTAACTTTAGCAACTACAATTACGCCTCTACTGCTTTTTTTTGCAGCATACGTGACCTCTAAAGTAATTTTGCCAATACTGCGATCGCACTTTGGGACTGACACATAACCGAACCTCTACACTGCTTCATATATCGCCAGGCCGATCGCATTGCGTTTTCTCATTCATTACCCCTAACACTAAACTCGACAAGCGATCGCGATACAATTTCCAAGTTAATTCCTCTGCTTTCTTTCTTGCAGCTTTACCCATTTCTACCAATTCTTGGGGATGAGAATAACACCAAGCGAGTTTTTCTTGAATTGCTTCCGTATCGCGAATGGGAATGAGAAATCCTTCCACTCCATCGGTAATAATATCGCTTCCCCCGGCATTTTCCGTGGTAATAATGGGAATACCGCAAGCCATTGCTTCCAATAAGACTAACGCTAATCCCTCCACTAAAGACGGGAAAACCAAAACACTAGCAGAACTATAATACTGATTCAGCGTCGCATGGGGAACCGAGGGAATGTAGCGAAAACAATTTTGATATTGTCCCAAATAGCGATCGCCTATTTCATTCATGCCCACCAATAACAATTCTGCATCGGGAAAGTTCAATTTCTGCCATGCTGGCAAGAGATAATGAACGCCTTTTCTCGCTCCCACTCTCCCCACGAATAAGGCGCGAAATTGTCGATCTGGCTTGGGTTGCGGTTGAAAATAGTCGTGGGGGGCACCAAAAGGAATCACAGTAATTTTCTTTTCTTCAACTCCTGCATTTAAAAGCGATCGCTTGACGGCGGTGGAAGGAACAATGATAGAATCGGCGAGAGAGATTTCTCGTTCTTTTCGCTCCAACTTCCAAGCCGGTTCTTGAAGCGATTGCAAACAATGAGCAAGTTCGGGAAATAATTCTGCTTCCTCTTGTTGAATGTGTTGGCTTTGGCGATAAAATACAATGGGCAGATCGTAAAAGCATTTAATCCCTTGCGGTTTGGCAATAGAGAAAGTCTCAGCAGCCCCGTCCTCGTAGGCGTAAACCCCTGTAAGTCCTGTAAGATGTTTTTTGGCAACTCGCCTGTCTATGGACGCATAAACCCAATCTCCGAGACTTTGAGCGTTGAACCCCAAACGATAATTTAAACCCGTGCGCAGGAGAGCAATGCGCAGGATTTCTTCGAGAGGATAAGTTTTTAAAAACCCATCTTCGGGAGGAATCCAAGTTCGCCGTCCCAGCTCGCGATCGCCAGCCGGGAAAACCTTCTGCAAAAAGCGAGCCAGATTCCCCTTGGGATTATAAGCGATCGCGGTGATAATTTCTTGGAGCAGACCGATTTCCCAAAGCGCGATCGCGGCATTGCGAGCAAAAGGATTACCCGTAGGATGGATGAGCGTAATTGCCATTTTGTTATTGGTTGTTGGTTAGTGGTTGTTGGTTATTGGTTTTTCTCTGTCCCCTCATTGATAATTGATAATTGTTCATTGATAATTGTTCATTGATAATTGTTCATTGATAATTGTTGTTCGCGCCAATTTTCAACACGTTCGAGCCACGGTAACACAAAAATAAAACTCGTATACAACCAATAATAGAGTCCAAAGCTATTATGATACACCATCTGATTGATAAATAAAATGGATTGAATCAGAACGGCCGCCAAAGCTAAATCTCGTAAAAAGGGACGTTTTAAGCGCGTAAAAATCAAAAATAAGGTAATAATAAAACCCACTCTCATGCCATACCATAAGAGAAAGCCAATCGGACCTAATTCGAGAGCAACTCGTCCCATTTCCGGCTCGATTTCAAAAGGAAGAGGCGTTCCCGGGGGTAAACTAAAAACAGCTCTTAAAGATCCCGCACCGGCATGAGTAGCTCCGGCACCATAACCATCTAAATCCGTAACTTTGATAAAATCAAAAGGTCCGATAAAACCCAAACGGATGCGTTCGGCTAGATCGGTATTAGAACTGACACGAGTCCAAAAGGCTTCGAGAACTTGTCGAAATAAAATAACAGCAACACTCGCAGCAATCGTCATAAAAGGCAACAAGCGCCCCAACCAGAGAAAGATTTTATCGGGCTTGCTTAAAACGCGAATACCATAATAG
>JBFRWJ010000690.1:0-14358 GCA_051439525.1 Spirulina sp.
TTGCAGGACTGTCTCCGGCAAAGCGAAGTTTTGTCCGCAGCGATGAAAGCAGTGGTGGAGGAGAGCAAACCCGTGACGGTGGGGAATGATGAGGCGTTTAAGTTGTACAGTTTGGGTTTGGTGCGTCGGGAAGGCAATGCGATCGCGCCTCGTTGTCGGTTATATCGGTTGTATTTTCAAGAATGTTTGTGATAATGAACCACAGAGACACAGAGAAACACAGAGAGGGAGAGAAATTGTCCTAACCTGCTTTCGTAATGCTATATCAGTCACTATGAGAAATGGATAAACCCATGATACAGGGAAAATTATATCGGGTGCCGAATGGCAGTTTAAAAGCGAACGATCCCACCTATGTTTGGCGAGAGGCGGATGATGAGTTATTCGACAAGCTGATGGCGGGGGAGTTTTGTTACGTGTTGAATGCGCGACAAATGGGAAAGTCGAGTTTGTGCGTGCGGACGGTGAAGCGGTTGCGGGAAGTGGGAGTCGCTTGCGGTGCGATCGATCTTTCGGGTTTTCAAAGGGTGGGGGAGCCGTTGGAGTGGTATAAAAATATTATTCACCGCATGATGAAAGCGCTCCAATTGTCTCGGTATGTGGATTGGCAGACCTGGTGGCGGGAACGGGCGTATTTATCGCCCCTCGAGCTTTGGACGGAGGCGATCGAGGATGTTCTGTTTCCCCATCTCCCGGAGAAGATTGTTATTTTTATCGATGAGATTGATTCTGTTCTTGCTCGGGATTTTTCGACGGACGATCTCTTTGTTTTTATTCGTGCCTGTTATAACCAAAGGGCCCATAATCCGGAGTACGATCGCTTAACTTTCTGTTTGTTGGGGGTGGCGGCTCCGTCTCGTTTAATTGAGGATAAGAGACGCACGCCCTTTAATATCGGTCAGGCGATTCTGATGACGGGGTTGCGCTGGGAACACGCGATCGCGCCTCTCACTCCGGTGTTGGCGACGACGGTGGCGGATGCAACAGGGGTCTTGCGGGAGATTTTGCACTGGACGGGGGGACAACCGTTTTTAACTCAGAAGGCGATCGGGTTGGTGGTGCGACAGGGAGAGAGCAAACCGGATGTAGAATGGGTTATTCGCCAAGGGATTGTGGAGAATTGGCGACAAAAGGATAATCCCCAACATTTGAAGACGATTGAAGATCGGGTGAAAAACAGCGAGTGGGCGGGGGATTTATTGGAGCTATATCGGCGGGTATTGCGGGAGGAAAGTGAGGGACTGCGGCAGGGGGAGAGTGTCGAGCGATCGGAGTTGTTGTTATCGGGGTTGGCAGTGGCGACAGAGAAGGGTTTGCGGGTGTATAACCCCATTTATCGGTTGGTGTTTGATGAGGATTGGATCGAGTTGGCGTTGGATTCTTTGCGACCCTTTGCGGCACAGTTGAAGGCGTGGGAAGCGTTGGGCGATCGGGATGGGTCTCGCTTATTGCAGGGGCAGGCGTTGGCGGAAGCGTTAGTGTGGGCAAAAGGGAAGAATTTAATGGCAGGAGAACGCAAGTTCTTGCAGGCGAGTCAGGATTTAGCGGCACGTTTGGCACGGGAGAAGAAGGATAGGGAGGCAACGGAGAAACGCAATCGGTTGTTAGAGGAGGCGAATCAGAAGGCACGGCGACGGGAAAGGATTGGGATGGTGGTTTTAGGAGTTACGCTGTTTTTAGCGTTGGGTTCGCTGTTTGTTGCAGTAGTGAAGGGAAAGGAAGCGGTAAATGCTGAAGCAGAATTACAAACATTGACAGAAGAAATACGGAACAGTGAGGAGCTTTCACAATATGTGAAAATACTAGCTAGGAAATCAGAGATTTCAGAAAGTGAAGAGTCGGATGAGGAAGAGAAAGAATTGCGACGAGTCGATCCGAGTAATATGAATTATAAACAGGTGAATTTTCATTATCTTAAAGGCAAAGCAAAACACTTAATGTCTATTGGCAACAAAACAGAGGCTATGAGACATTATGCAAATGCTTTTCAGATAGTTCGTGTCGATCGCGATCCTAGAAATCCTAATCAAGACGTAAGACAAAATAGTATTCCTTTTGATGATACTATTCCACTGCGGATTATTTCTCAGCAAGATATAGAAGCCTTTCATGAAGAAATGATTGAGGTGATGAAAGGAGAAGCAAAATATGCAGATCGGAGAAAAGAAGCAAAATATTCTTTACTTTACCATTATTTAGATGAGTTAGAGAGTTTTTTAGATAATGAATCTAAGCTACAGGATGCAGATCGCTTAACATGGAAAATGATAGAATATATTGCAACAATACCAGATCAGCATCGTTATGTAACTGTCGAGAGTTTGTATGATTTCGACTGTAAGGCATTGGGAGAAATGGATCGATTATGGAGTCAGAAAAGTAAAGAATATAGTGACGGTAAAATAGAGTTTGGTTTTAAGAGACAAGGGGAAATATTGAAAAAATATGTTTGGGAAGAAATGGGAGAAAAACTCGAAGATTTGGATTTTCGTGACTACTACAAATTTGAAGATTCAAAAAATTGGCCAGATGAGCGAAAACAAAAGTGGTTGAGGGCATATTATAAATTTGCCACGGCGATAGAATGGTATAGTGAAGGAATCCGATGGAGGAGCGACAGAGACATGAAGTGGAGTTATAGCCAAGCCCGAACCGCTCACCTGCCTTGGGGCGGACGGGTGGCTCGTCGCGCCGCGTGGTTGGCTCCGCGCGAGTGGCGCGGCTGGTCCGTCGTCGGGAGTAGGCTTGAGGGGGCGAACTGGGCTCTTCTCTCGCATTGCGAACTGTAACCTGTAGTTAATAACAGTCTCAGGCTGATTGTCAACTCTTTTTTTAGTCTTTTTTCACGAAAACATCGGCTTTTTCCCAATTCGATACCCGGCAATTCAGTTATCAGTTACCAGCCATCAGTAACCGGGGGACATCAACGCTCCGTCTGACAACTGTTTCGCCTACTGATAACCGAATCGTTACGGATCGTCGAAGAATTGCGCTGCAAATTTCGGGTCATAACAATACATTTAACTTTCATCAATAGATTTAAGATATTGCTCTTAGCTTGCTTATGAAAGTTAAGAAAATAAATCGGTAATGAGATAGTCTTTCTTATTGTCGATCCGCCGGGGAATCCAATTCCCCGTCTCATACTATAAGTCCTCTCAAGAGGACTGCATTCATGAATTTGAGGAAGGATTTTACGATCGCAATCCATTTCAATGGATTTTTCGTATGAGACAGGGATTTTCAATCCCTGGCGGATCGACAATGAGCAAGAGAATTTAATTATCGAGTAATCTCCAAAATATCTGTAGTCTATAACAGTCCTAGGCTGATTGTTAACTCTTCTTTTTTTAGTCTTTTTTCACGAAAACATCGGCTTTTTTTTAGTCACCAGTCACCCGTTTTCAATCATCAATTAATTGCTTTAACCAGCGATCGAGATCCGCCTCTGAAAGTTAAGAAAATAAGTCGGGAATTCAATCATCTTTCTTGCTTGCGATCCGCCAGGGAATCAAATTCCCTGTCTCATATAGGAAGTCCTCTGAAGAGGACTGCATTTGTTAAGATGAGGTACGATCGCCAAACTCCCCAATCCATTTCAATGGATTTTTCGTATGAGACAGGGATTTTCAATCCCTGGCGGATCGACAATGAGCAAGAGAATTTAATTATCGCCCAATCTAAAAAATAAAAGTCTGGTTTTATCGGGTTAGACCAGACCTTCTCCGACCTCTTCATTCTAACAGAAAAAATGCAGGCGACAAAACCAGATATACCGCCCCAAATTCTCTTAAAAATCCCTGCCTTTCTCTGACATTTTCCCGCTTTTTCAAATCAGAAATTCACGCCAGAATAAAAACATAAAATGTAAAGCAATCTTATTAACCCAGAGGCAAAATGGAACATCCCAAAACTTGCACCTCAACCCCTCACATTCTTCTCGATACCGTGCGAGAAATCTCCTTAAATAATACTGAAGCAGGCATGGCAATTAGTCTAGCCGTCGCGATCGCGATTATCTGCTACGGACTGTCGCGATCTGCGGCTGTCGTCATTCGAGCTTGTCGCGATCGCCGTTGATGCGATCGCCTCTAAATCTTGTAATTCGGCTTGAATATTGATTCTGGCTAATTCTTCCAATTGCGAGAATAATGGCTCGATCAGGAAGATTTTAGGGCGTTGGAGAAGCGATCGCAAGACTTGAATGCGACCGGCATTAAACTGGCGATCGCTTAGCCAATGATATTCTAAACGAATGGCTCGGGTATATTCTCGATATCGCTCCAACCCACTGCCTAAAATTGCCAGATCGATACTAACAACCGTTGCAGCCAAGGGATCCGTTGGAGAAACATCGTGACGAGTTGCTAAGATACAATCCGCGATGCGAGATCGATAAGTTTTCTCGACTCCCGCACTTGCTAAGATGCGATCGGCATAATCTGCACTTTTCCTCTCATTATCGGATGCTTGGGGATGATAAATAATATCGTGAAACCAGAGTGCGGCTTCAACGACTGGAGATTTGACAGGAATGCGATCGCACCAACGCAAACAGTCTTCAATATGTTGTAAAGTATGGTAATGTCGATGGGGTTCTCGATAAGCATCAAGAAGAGGAGTCAGAGAGGGAATGGTTTTTGCTCCCAATCGATTGCATAAATTTTGCCATCTGTGGAAAGTTAACATCATGCGATCGCGCTAAATTTACGGTTGTCTAGACTTGAATGTATATAAATATAAATTTTTTGGGGACTTTTTACAGGATCGAGCGATCGTGCAGTAGAATCTATGCGGAAATAATTCAGCGAGAAACTGAATCGTGAGATTTGAAATCCGTTATAAACCTGCCTTTGCTGCTATTTTTGTCACCTTAGAACCGGGAGAAAAAATTACGGCTGAGGCAGGAGCAATGGTCAGTATGGACGCAGACTTATCCATGACTACAGAACTTTCTGGGGGCTTCATACAAGCCTTCTTGAGAAAGTTTTTTGGGGGCGAATCTTTATTTGTAAATGTTTTTGCGAATCACAGCAATCGCCCTTTAACAGTAGTATTAACCCAGTCTGTCATTGGCGATATTGAAGCGATCGATCTAACGGGTAAAACCATTTGTTTTCAACCCGGTGCCTATATCGCTCATACTCCCGGTGCTAAAATGGGAGTAAGATGGGCGGGTTTTGCCAGTTGGTTTGCAGGAGAAGGTTTATTTAAACTGCAATTCACGGGCAGAGGCAAAGTTTTTTTTGGAGCTTATGGAGGCTTAACCGCAAAGAGAATTCAAGGCGAATTTATTGTTGATAACAGTCATTTAGTTGCCTATGAATCGGGAATTAAAATGGGAATTGGCTTGTCAGGAGGGTTGTTTGGCTCCCTCACCTCGGGAGAAGGATTCGTCAATAAACTCTCCGGTCGAGGAACGATTTATCTTCAGTCTCGTAGTATTAGTGGTTTAGTGGGATTTTTGCGCCCGAAAGTGCGTTAATGAATAATTATGGATATCGAAATTTTACAACAACCGGATAGTGCGATCGCTCGCGTCGTTTTGGCTTCTAATGAAGAAGTTATCGCCGAAGCAGGCGCCATGATTGCCATGAGCGATTTTATCAATGTTAGCACCACCTTAAGACAAGGAAAAGGGGGTGGCATCATGGGGGGATTAAAACGCATGGTTGCGGGAGAATCCTTGTTTTTGAGCGTGTTTCGCTGTCATCGGGACGATGGAGAAGTCTTTCTCGCTCCCCGTTTAATGGGGGATATCTTAGTTTATGAAATGCAGGAAAATGAGTTAGTCGTCCAAGCGACTTCTTACCTTGCATCTGCTTCGGGAGTCGATATCGATCTCGGGTTTCAAGGGTTCAAATCCGTTTTTTCTGGAGAATCCATTTTTTGGTTAAGAATTACGGGTTACGGTCCGGTTTTATTAACTTCCTTTGGCGGTATTTATGAAATTGATGTCAATGGAGAATATATCGTCGATACCGGTCACATTGTTGCCTTTGAAAAGAGCTTAGATTTTAAAATCACGAAAGCAGGTTCGAGTTGGCTGGGCGCATTTCTAGGAGGGGAAGGTTTGGTTTGTCGCTTCCAAGGACGCGGTAAATTGTATTGTCAAACCCATAATACTGGAGCGTTTGGTTCGCGCATCGGCTCGCAATTACCACCCAGATAGACGAGTTTTAAAACGCTGAAAAAACAAACGGTTAGAAACTAACAAAAGGAGCGAACAATGTCAGAAATAGCCTATCAAATTCAACACAATCCGGCTTATGCTTTTTTAATCTTAGAATTGGCAGCAAATCAGAAAGTTCTAGTCGAAGCGGGAGCAATGGCAGCAATGGACTCTTGCATTAAAATGGAGTCAAAAATGCGAGGCGGTTTGCTGAAAGGAGTAGGCAGAATGTTGGGAGGAGAATCATTATTTATCAGTGAATTTATGGCGGAAAGACGCAAAGGAGAATTATATATTTCCCCCGGAGTGCCGGGAGATATTCAATATTATTATCTCAGTGGTGATTCTGATTTAATGGTTCAATCTTCAGGATTCGTTGCTTGCAGTCCCACCGTAGAAATTGATACTAAATTTCAAGGATTCAAAGGTTTTTTTAGTGGCGAATCGTTATTTTTAATAAAAGCAACGGGAAAAGGTGATTTTTGGTTTAGTTCCTATGGGGCAATTGTAGAAATTAATGTGACAGGAAACTATATTGTTGATACGGGTTATATTGTTGCTTTTGAGGACACCTTAAGTTACAATGTAGAAATGATTGGCGGACTATCTTTTAAGAGTTTGAGAACGGGAATTCTAGGAGGAGAAGGTTTAGTCTGTCGCTTTAGTGGCAATGGTCGTTTATGGTTGCAGTCCCGCAATATTTACCCTCTCCTTAATTTTCTGTATCCTTTTCGTCCGACTAAAAGTAGTTAATTCAATCTTTGTGATGAGTTGGAAAACGAAACGAGAAAGCAAACATCGCCGCTCTAAAAAGAATGTCTTATTCTTCGCCAATTACCAACCGAAATCCCGAACCGAATAACCGACAACTCCTGACTTTATTGGGTTTATTTATTGGATTTTTAGTTTTCATATTTTGGTTAATTGGTTGGTTCATTAATGGTGTAGTCAATTGGATTCCTGCAAGTGTAGAACAACAATTAGGCTCTCTAATTATTCCCGTTTACGAAAAACAAGCTCAACCTTCTGAAATCCAAGACACTTTAAATCAATTATTAGAGGGTTTAGAAGCCAATCTTGCCGATCGCGCTGAAACAGCCAGAGATTATCGAGTTTTATATATCCCGGAAAATACCATTAATGCGATCGCCATTCCGGGAGATTCTATAATTATTTATCGAGGTCTATTAACAGAAGTCCGATCGGAAAATGAATTAATGATGATTTTAGGGCATGAATTGGGACATTTTGCCCATCGCGATCACTTGCGGGGTTTGGGGAATGCGTTACTGATGAGAATCCTACTAACTTATTTTTTCGGCGATCTGGGGAGTTTGAAATCGGGAGTGGATCTGGTTAATGCGATCGCGAAGGCTCAATTTTCTCAAAAACAAGAAACTCAAGCCGATCGCTTTGGCTTAGAATTATTATATCAATATTACGGTCATGTCGCCGGAGCAACAGATTTTTTTGAGAGTTTAAGCCAACAACCTCAAGTTAATATTCCCTTTTTATCAACGCATCCTTCTTCTCGAAAACGAGTTAAACAATTACAGAAATTAATTAAGCAAAAAAAATATCCCATTCGACAAAAACAATCCTTACCAGATAGTCTCAATCTGTAGTTTGAGTTTCTTCACCTTTATCAGTATAATATTCTTAAGAACGATGGAAAATCTGGAGTTATAGAGAATGAGTAGCGATCGCTTAGACCGAATCGAGCGTATTTTGGACAATGTAGCACAACGGCAAGAAATTATTGTTCAAACCCAGCAACAACAGAATGAGCGTACCGACAATGCTATCTCCAATCTAGTTCAAACCCAGCAGCAACAGGATGAACGTATCGATCGCTTTGTTTCTGAAAGCGAGCAAATGGTCAGAAATCTCGTTCAAACCCAACAGCAACAGAATGAGCGCACCGACAATGCTATCTCTAATCTAGCTCAAACCCAGCAGCAACAGGATGAACGTATCGATCGCTTTGTTTCTGAAAGCGAGCAAATGGTCAGAAATCTCGTTCAAACCCAACAGCAACAGAATGAGCGCCTGGATAATGCTATCTCCAATCTAGCTCAAACCCAACAGCAACAGAACGAACGCACCGACAATGCTATCTCTAATCTCGTTCAAACCCAACAGCAACAGAATGAGCGCATTGGTAGCGTTATCTTTGAAACCGGACGAATTTTGGGTAATTTTGGGGAACGATTGGAACGTGCAGAAGCTACTCTTGCACAACTGACCGATAATGTTGCTCGTTTAACTCAGAATGTCGATCGCTTAACTCAGAGCGTCGATCGCTTGACTGAAAATGCAGAACGCGATCGGGAAGTTATTCGAGGAATGCAATCCGAGATTCGCGGGATTCAATCCGAGATTCGTGGAATTCAAGTAGAAAACCAACGTATTATACGTCATTTTTTCGGAGATGAAGAGTAAATTTTCACCTTTCTAGGTATAATATTAGAGACTGTTTATAAAATCAATATTAAGCCCGTAGGGTGCCGTTAGCGACAGCGTAACGCACCGTTTTTTAATAATTGAGGTGCGTTACGTTCCTCTAGATTTACATTTTTGAGATGCACCCCTTTTTCCAACCCGAAAAAAGCGCGATCGCCATCTTTCAAGCTGATTTTATACTCTCCTGTAATCTTTGAGCATCGCTCACAAAACCAAAACATTGTTTGACATTATAAAGCGTTGCCTGCAAACAATATGCAGGAGAAGTCGTCGCCGCACAATCTTGTAATAAAATGCAATCGTAGCTCAATAAATTGGCATCTTGTAACGTTGCCATAACGCACTGATAGATATTGACTCCCGCAAAAAAGAGCGTTGTTTTGCCTAAATTTTTCAAAATACTGTCGAGGGGCGTATCCCAAAACCCGCTCATGCGATACTTACTAATGCAAATATCTTCCGGTTTTTGTTCCAACTCATCCACTACTGCAGCAGCCCAACTTCCTAGCGTTAAAACCGGGGCATTGTTTTTGGGTAGGGGATCCCCCAAACCCACTCCCTCTCCTGTAGGATTGTAAACATGGCGAAGACCCGCGCTAATATTGAGCAGATCGGGACGATTGCCCCAATTCACCCAGAGAATGGGGATATCTCGCGATCGCAACTCCGGTAATAAATTTTGCAACGGTGCGATCGGCGATCGCGCAGGATTGACATCCACCCCAATACTCGCCAGCCAACCGTCAGGATGGCAAAAATCATTCTGCATGTCAATGACGAGGAGGGCTGCTTTCGCTAAATCCAAACGCAATGTTTTTGTTTCTGTCGGTAAGGTCACGATCTGGGGTTGCAGAGGAGGACGAGTAATGTCGGCAATTTCTGCATTCACTTGCCAAGCATTGGGAGGAGTCCCTAAAATATGTAAAGGTTTATTCATTTTCTCGCGATCGGTAACTTACTTGAATTTTAAACCAAAAATCGATCGTTATTCATTAATAATTGTTCGTTGAGAATTGATATGAGTTTTACTATTCAAAATACTTTAATTCTGACCGAGACGGGATATGCTACCGTTGATGTCCAAATTGAGGGAGATGCGATCGCAAAAATAGCCCCCAATCTGGACGCGAAAGGCACAATAATTAACGGAACGAATAAATTATTACTGCCCGGTTTTGTCAATGCGCATACCCACTCTTCAGAACTGTGGCAACGGGGGCTAATTTCGCCTTATCCCCTAGAATTGTGGTTGACACAACTCTATGATTGTCCTCCCGTTACTATCGACCAAACTTATCTCAGTGCTTTGGGAACGGCAGTCGAAACCTTGTTATCGGGAGGGACTTGTGTTGTCGATCATTTAGTTCTCATTCCGGGTCAAGAAATTGAAACAGTTGAAGCCACAATTCGCGGCTATCGAGACATTGGTATGCGAGCATTTATCGGTCCCTTAATTTACGATCGCGAACTCGATGCCGGAATTCCTGATGAGGGAGAAAATCGAGAAATTGGTGAGTTTTATTGGACGGCGGAGCAAAATTTACAGTTTTTACAAGCAGCGATCGAACGGTTTCACCGTCCCGAAGAAGGCATTAGTATTATGACGGCACCGACGGGCGCTCAATTATGTTCGGATGCTCTATTTCAAGGCTGTATCGAACTCAGCGATCGCTACAATTTATGCCGTCATACTCATTTATTAGAAACGAAAGCACAGGAAAAATTAGCACGCGAAAAATACGGTTGCACGGCGGTGGAATATTTAGATCGCATTGGTTTTTTAAGCGATCGCACCTCTTTAGCTCATTGCGTTTGGTTGAATGATGATGATATTTTGCTCTTAGCGAAAACGCGATCGACGGTGGTGCATAATCCGTTAAGTAATTTACGTTTGGGGAGTGGTATCGCTCCGATTTTAAAATATCGTCAAGCTGGGGTTAATGTTGCCTTGGGTTGCGATGGCACCGCTAGCAGCGATGGTCAGGATATGTTAGAAGCGATTAAGATCGGGACGATATTGCACAATACGACGGATTGCGAGTATCGTCACTGGATAAGTCCTAAAGAAGCCGTGAAAATGGCTTCTTTAGGCGGTGCGACGGGAATTCAATTAGCGGATAAAATTGGCTCGTTAGAAGCAGGCAAAAAAGCCGATTTAGTTCTCTACGATTTAACCAATTTCTCTTTATTACCCCGTACCGATCCCGTCGGGTTGTTGGTTTTGGGTCGTCCGACAAACGCAGTGGATAGTGTTTGGGTGAATGGCGATCGCGTTGTTGCAGAAGGACAACCCACCCGTATCGACATGGAGAAATTGCGCCAAGATTTGTTTCAATATAGCGATTGGACGAGCGATCGCAAATCGGCAACCACTAAAAAAATGGAAGCGCATTATCGTCGCGTCATGGGCTTAGTTGATAGTTGACAATTGACAGTTGATAGTTGACAGTTGAATTTCATTTTGAATTTTGAATTTTGAATTTTGAATTCAATCTAACTGTTCTTCTCCGATATCAACTAAGGCAAGAGGAACATTTTCCGGATACCTTAAATCTTCTACCAATTGTTGTACTTCTAAGGGAGGAGGTGAAGTGAAGCGGGAGACCGATAAGGTTACAATAAAGTTAAGAATCGCCCCGATCGCCCCGATTCCTTGAGAGGTAATGCCAAAACACCAAGGAGACATCCCGAAAAACTGTTCGCCGATGATATAGCAGCCAGTAAAGAGCAGACTCACCAACATCCCCGCGATCGCGCCTTCTTTATTCGTCCGTTTGTCAAAAATCCCTAACAAGAGGATCGGGAAGAAACTCGCCGCCGCGAAACCGATGGACATAGTGACGATTTCTCCCACAAATCCGGGGGGATTAATGCCAAAATAACCGGCAATGACGATGGCAACGCAGACCATGACGCGCCCTAAAATTACCCGTCTGGCTTCGGATGCCTCGGGATCGATGAGGCGATAATAGACATCGTGAGCGATGGAACTGGAAATCACTAAAAGTAGCCCCGCCGCCGTGGAGAGAGAAGCAGCCAGTCCTCCCGCCGCCACGAGGGCAATGACCCAAGGGGAAAGTTGGGCGACTTCTGGGGTGGAGAGAAAGACAATATCTTTATCGATGGTAATTTCGTTGCTGTCTTCCTCTGGGGTTAACTCGATGCGTCCGTTGTGGTTTTTATCGTTAAATTGTAATAAACCTGTATTTTCCCACTTGGTTGCCCAGTCTAAAGCGTGAATTTCCGTGGGAGTTTTGTCGTGCAAACTGGTGATGAGATTGTAGCGAGAAAACTCTGCGATCGCGGGGAGAGTGGTCATCATCAGGGCAATGAACACCAATGCCCAACCTGCCGAAAACCTTGCCCCCCGAGGGCTGGGGACGGTATAGAAACGGACGATCACGTGAGGGAGTCCCGCCGTCCCGAGCAAGAGAGAGGCGTTAATAAATAAGACATCCAGTTCGGATTTATTGACAAAGGGTTCCGTATATTCGTGAAATCCCAGATCGAGAAAGATGGCGTTTAATTTGTCCGTAATATCGCCAAATACAAAAGCTAACTGAGGGATGGGGTTTCCCGTCAGCATCCACGCGATCGCGCAGGCTGGGGTTAAATAAGCGACAATCAAGACGGCATATTGAGCCACTTGCGTCCAAGTAATCCCTTTCATGCCCCCCAAGACGGCAAAAAAGCCCACCGTCACCATGCCGATGATAACGCCCGCACTAATGGGAATTTGCAGGAAGCGGCTAAAGACGATTCCCACCCCCCGCATTTGTCCCGATACATAAGTTACGCAGATGATAATGGCGATCGCGACGGCAATGATGCGGGCGGCTTTGGAATAATAGCGATCGCCGATAAAATCCGGGACGGTATACTGACCGAATTTTCGCAGGTAAGGGGCAATGAGCAAGCCCAGCAGGACAAATCCCCCCGTTGACCCCACCAAGTAAATCATGCCATCGTAGCCCAAGAAAGCCACCAATCCGGCGTTAGAGATAAAAGAGGCGGCGGACATCCAATCGGCGGCGGTAGCGGCACCGTTGGCAATGGGCGGAATTCCCCGTTCGGCCACAAAAAAGCCTTGGGTATCTCGGACTCGCGATCGCCAGCCGATATAGGTATAAATGAGAAAGGAAAGGGTGACAAAGACAAATGTCCACGCTTCTACGGTCATTTTGAGAGTTGAGAATTGATAGAGAACGCTCGCGCGATCGCGGGTTTAAGTTTAGGAGATTGAGGTCAGAGAGGATATCAACGGATAATTTGTTCCAACGTCGTGACAAAATTGGGATAGGAAACGGCGGCAGCTTCGGCGCGATGCACGATTGTTTTTCCTTTCGCAACCAGTGCCGCGATCGCTAAACTCATGGCAATGCGATGATCGGTATAACTATCGGTTTCGCATCCCGTCAGGGCAGTTCCTCCGGTAATTTCCAAACCATCGGGCAATTCCGCGATCTTTGCACCCATGCGATTCAACTCCGAAGCCGTCACCGCCAAGCGATCGCTTTCCTTCACGCGCAATTCTGCTGCATCTTTAATTGTCGTCGTCCCTTCAGCAAACATCGCCGCCACTGCCAAAATGGGAATCTCGTCAATGAGACGGGGAATAATATCTCCCGAGAGGGTACATCCCTTTAACTTCCCGTAGCGTACCCGCAGATCGGCAACGGGTTCCCCGGTGACGAGGCGCTCGTTTTCCCGCACGATATCTGCCCCCATCAGGGTCAACGCCTCGAGAACCCCCGTCCGCGTTGGGTTCACGCCAACATTTTCAATCAATAATTCCGAACCCGGCACGATCGCTGCCGCTACCAACCAAAATGCTGCCGAACTAATATCCCCCGGGACGATGACGGTTTGCCCCTGTAAACTGCCCGACTGTCCCTCCACTGTCACGCTGCGACTGTCGGGATCGACGCTTAATTGCGCGCCAAAAGCGGCCAGCATTCGTTCGCTATGATCCCGAGAGAGGGCGGGTTCCGTGACCGTTGTCTTCCCTTGCGCCGATAATCCCGCCAAGAGAATACAAGATTTAACTTGGGCGGAAGCGATGGGAGAATGGTAATGAATGCCCTTTAATTGTCGTCCGCGAATGGCTAGGGGGGCTAAAGAATTCTCCTTGCGTCCCCAAATGGTCGCGCCCATTTGTTCGAGGGGTTTCACGACCCGGGACATGGGGCGCGATCGCAAGGAAGCATCTCCCGTCACGGCAAAAAAGCGATCGGGGTGGGATGCCAGCAATCCTAACATCAATCGCAAGGTCGTTCCCGAGTTTCCGGCATTTAAGACCGCTTCCGGTTCTCGCAAATTGCCAAAACCGATCCCCTCTACCGTGACTTCGGTTTCGTTTAACTCGGAAATCGTTGCCCCCATGGCTCGAAAACAAGCGGCGGTACTGCGAGGATCTTCTCCTAACAACAACCCTTGAATGGTTGTTTTTCCTCGGGCGATCGAGCCTAACATGAGGGCGCGATGGGAAATCGATTTATCTCCGGGGATTTTCACCGTACCTTGTAAGGATATCCCCGTTGTTGGTGGCGTAACGATTAAATCTTGGTGGGGAGGGCAGTTCTCGAGCAGGACAACCATGAATCAATATAGGGGAATGGGTTGGCAAACTTTCTGATTGTACAGCGATCGCGTTCCTCTCCCAACAGAGAAGCGATAGCAAGATCGTGGGATAGGTTATTTATAAAAAAAAATAGAATATAGCT
>JBFRWJ010000691.1:0-12047 GCA_051439525.1 Spirulina sp.
GGGGATAGTTGCTTGCAAGCGATCGTGCGGGGCGTTGAAAGCGCGATCGCCGAACAGGGGGAAAATATGGGCTCGCGGCTTTTATTGGCACGGTATGGTGGTGAGGAGTTTGCCATCATTCTCCCCCAAGTCGATTGTCAATTGGCGGACAAGATCGCCCGCGAAATTCATGCCGCCGTACAACAGTTGCAAATTCCTCACTCCAACTCCGCGATCGGCGCATGGGTGACGGTCAGTTTGGGAGTGGCGACGGCGATCCCCGCCCCCCATCTCGATCCGAAAGCGTTAATTTCTAAAGCAGACGAGGCATTGTATGCGGCAAAAGCTCGGGGGCGCGATCGCGTCGTAACTGATGAAGCCAGCAAACCCATCTGACACAATAAAAAAAATAGGTACTGTTCACTGTTTACTGTTCACTGTTCACTGTTCACTGAAATGACGGATTCGGTTGCCAATCCTCAAGAGAGTCCCGAAGTCTTTAAGGGCGAGATCTTAGCTGTTGATGACATTCCCAACAACCTCAGAATTTTATCGGCCCTTTTAACTGAGAAAGGGTACAAAGTCCGCAGCACGATCAGTGGCGAAATGGCATTAAAGGCGGCGCGATCGGCACCCCCGGATTTGATTTTGCTGGATATTAATTTGCCTCGCATGGACGGTTATGAAGTTTGCCAGAAATTAAAGGAAGATGAAATGACTCGGGATATTCCCGTGATTTTTATTAGTGCTCTCAACGATATTCTCGATAAAGTTAAAGCCTTTGGCGTAGGTGGGGTGGATTATATTCCCAAGCCCTTTCAATTTGCCGAAGTCTTGGTACGAGTGGAAAATCAATTACGGATGCGACGCTTGCAACAGGAATTGGAATCGCAAAATCAGCGCTTGGTTCAAGAAGTTCGCGATCGCGTTGCAGCAGAGGAGGCATTGCAAGCATCGGAGGCGGAGTTAAGGGCGTTGTTTGCGGCGATGGACGATCTGATTTTAGTTTTCGATCGCCAAGGGACTTGTTTGAAAATTGCCCCCACGAACTCCGATCGCGCTTTGGTGAAGGGAGAATCCTTCGGTCCATTCACCGTCAGTAATTTATTTCCCTCGGAACAAGCAGACTTACACCTGCATCGCATTCAAGAGGTTTTAGAAACTCTCCAAACCATGACAGTAGAGTATCATTTGCCGCTCGAAGATAACATGCGCTGGTTTTCCGCTAATGTTTCTCCCCTTTCTGAAGATACTGTCATTTGGGTGGCGCGGGAGATTACGGCGAGTAAGGAAGTCGAATCGGCATTGCGACAACAAAAGGCGCGATCGGAGCAGTTATTATTGAATATTCTTCCGGAACCCATCGCCCAACGCTTGCAGGAGGAGGAGAGTACCATTGCCGATAAGTTTGACGAGGTGACCGTTTTGTTTGCAGATTTAGTGAATTTTACCGCACTTTCAACGCAACTGTCTTCGATTGAATTGGTAGAAATTTTAAATGTGATTTTCTCGGATTTCGACTATTTGGCGCAGCGACACGGTTTGGAGAAAATTAAAACCATTGGCGATGCTTATATGGCGGTTGCGGGGTTGCCCTATCCCAAAAGTGACGGCGTGGAAGCGGCGGCCACTATGGCGTTAGATTTATTGGATACGATTAAAGAGTTCAATGAGGGAACGGGTCAAAATTTTGCCTTGAGGGTGGGGCTGCATACGGGTCCGGTGGTTGCGGGGGTGATTGGGGTGAGTAAGTTTATTTACGATCTGTGGGGAGATACGGTGAATATTGCCTCGCGCATGGAATCCCAAGGCTTGCCCGATCGCATTCAAGTGACTCAAGCAGTTTATGATATTTTACACGAGTCTTATCTTTTGGAAGAACGAGGCAAAATTGCTGTGAAAGGGAAGGGAGACATGACAACCTATTGGTTGCGCGGGAAGAAATGAAAGCCAACAACGCTTAAAATCGTAAACAGTAGGATAGACGAGAGCTACCCGACTTAGCGATCGCTAAGATCTTCCGAGTTTGGCTAAATTAATTCTCATTAATATGTCAATATTAACAACGCGCTTAGCATCAAAAAAGATTAAGGACTTGAGAAACTCCTGACACTCTTCAGAATTAAGACAATTGACCCAATATTCTGCTTGCACTTGCGAATCAAAAGGAATAAAGTAACAAGTATCATCAACCATCGTTGGTTTACAATCTAGAGGAGGAACGAGAGCAAAATGAAGCTCCTTATATAAACTCGAAATTGCTACTTTCCATTGTGCGAAACTATATTGACCAATTCCAAAAATTGAAAATCTTGGCTTGTTTTTGTAAATTGAACTTTTGCGATTGTCAAGGATTCGCGAATATTGGCATAAATACATCCATGTTTTAGGAGCATGAATCGCAATTGCTTGCGGATCGTCCTTTAAGGAATTCTGAGTGACGATAACATATTTTCTAGCCATCGATCTTCCATTGCCAATATCTGATGATTTTAAGAGGGGATAAAGATAAGTTTCTTCGAGATCGACAGTTTCGCCAAAACCATTAACTAATCGATCTTTTTTGCAAGTCAGTTCCATAACTTTTGCCGCATCATGCTTGATCCCAGAACGCCATTGATAACAGGAAACACCGTCAAGATATTGATATTTTTGATAGTGGGTTAAATTGGCGATCGCTGCCCCTTGATGTAAAGCAAATTCATACAGGATTTTTCGTCGATCTCCTAATGAAGAATAAACAAGAGCAGCGCGATCGATGGGCTTATTCTCTAACTCAACAATCAATAAGCAAGCGTCAATTGTGACGTTAAAATATTTCTTGGCATCGATCGCATACATCTGCGCCCTACCTATATTTACTTGTTTATTCCAGAAGTGAAAAAGTGACTTTCTTGCCGTAGTTTTTTTACAGAGAAAGACCAAGTGACCTTGCAAGTGAATGGAAGACTCTAATAGACGAATAATCATCCATTCTGCAATATCAAAATTGGCTTTACCCGTCTTGGCTGCGAAACCTTTGTGACCCTGAAAATTTGATTTTTGAGGTAAATTTTTACTCTCCATTTTTCCGAGTTTAGAGTTCGTCACCCACGGAGGATTACCCAATATAAGAATCTGTTTTTTAGAAAATTGATTCAAGAATGAACTCCAATCAAAAGTAAAGAAGTCTTGTTTTTTTATGGTGATGCGATCGATCTCTGAAAATTTTTGTTGAGAGTATTGATAATATTCTTGATTGAGTTCAAAGCCAAAATAATTAGCTGTATTTTGCCAAGATCCATAAGCCGACTGCAAAAAATTACCGATACCGCAGGTTGGTTCTATAACAACATCGGGTTGAATTTTAGATTCTCCGAGAAAATTAACTATCTCTCGAGTTAAGCTGTCAGGCGTTTGAAAATCTCCAAATTCTTTCTTATTCATGTTAAAGCACTCTCTGTATTCCCGATATTCGATCGGCTTGTTGTATTACTCTACTATATTGAAGTCGCCATTGGAGGGCATTCGATATTGTTAAATAACCAAGACTGGGTGGATTGCTCATAATTTCTTCTGCTAATGATCGGGCTTGAATATCATCAACAGGTAACAGTCTTTCTTCAAAAAAAGCGAGAATATCATCAATATTTCCTTCATTGTCCACAATTTTTCTCAGTCCTGATGTCGTCTGAAAATCTGCAGTTCGGTATTCTTCAACAAAAATAGCGTGTTGAATATGGAGACGGCTTGTTTTTTGAGTTTGATTATCAGTTTTCTCATAAACAAAGATTAGAAGTGAATAACCTAAACCGTATACTTTTTGCCTTGCAGATTGAAAGGGACATGATGACTGAGGTTGTTTAATACGAGTAACTTTTAAATCAACTTGAAGATCGGGAAAATCAATTCCTTTAGCTGAAGATCCTTGAACATATTCATATTTTTGCTGTAAATATGCTTGAAATTTGTGTTCGATATAAGTCCCTACAGCTTTACCATCTGTAACGCCAAAAAGTTCGCTTTCATCGTGATTTGACTCTTGTCTTGCGAATCTCTCAGCTTCTTTTTGTAAATCTGAAATTGTTAAAGTTGGTTTGTTCATGTGTTTTCACGATAAAAACTATCTGTGTCCTCTTATAGCTTTGACTAATTCATCGCATCTTGAATTTAAGGCGCGATCGCTCGTTTCTTTAAGACAAATCATCAAATATAAAAGGAACTAAAACAATTTTACCTTTACACATGGAATGGTTGTCCGTCTTCTAGCGTATAAATATCTTCTTCTGGATCGTTCAAAAAATCAAGTGAAGGATTAATGATGACACTTTTCATAAATTCGCGATCGCTCATCTTTTGCAGGTTGTGAAAATGCGTTATTGTTGCTGCCAGATTGACAATAATTTCTTGTAAATCTTCCGATTCTATTTCTTGCAGTTTTACCAATGAGATATTAGCATATTGGGCATATTTAATTGCATCGGTTGTAAATCCAATGTTAGAGATAATGATTCCTTTACTCATTTTACAATCTTCACAAATACAGTGAAGTTTCATGACAACATCTTTGGAGATTTTTTTATGCCAATGCTGACATTCTATTGCAATTTTGTAGATGCGATCGCGATCCGGACTGTAGGAAATCAAAATGTCAATCTGATGTAAAACTTCCGATTTTCCTTCACATTGACAGGAATGCCCTAAACATTCAATTTTAATGCCATCATATTTTTCAACGCGATCGCAGATATTTTGAATAACTTCTTCATAGGTTTGACAATTCATCGATTTTTGGTTAAATATGCTACTCTGTCTAAAAAGATTGTATCATATGTAGGGTGTCGTTAGCGAGAGCGTAACGCACCCAAATTCTCAAGATCTCTTACTCCTCTTCAAGATTATTATTTTCTTGATTGTCATACATCTGAATAAATTCTCGAACTGCAATTTTCTGCATTTCGGTTAACTCTTCATTGTTTTCTAATCTTCTGATGCGATCGATGATTTGAGGAGGCTCTACAAAAGATTTCATCCAACCAATTATAATGGAGATTGGATTCCAAGTATTGTTTTGATGTTGGGAAACAAGGCAGCTATCAATCGTTTTATCGAATTTTGGTATTTTGGTTCTATATAATTGTTCATTCAGCATATTAGATCAAGAGTCTCGATCTGGTAATGGAAGTTCAAAAGGAACTTGCACAATTTTTTCTAGATAATCTTCGCCCGATACTCTTTGTATAGCTTCGAGATTTTTTATAACAACACCTTTATCGAAAGACAAGAAATAAACAGTATTTGGAAAATTAGCAACAGCTTTAAGGAGCCTAAAGAGTTGTCTGATTTCCTCTGGCTCTAAGCGATCTATATCATCAATAACAACTAAAATTCTTTTATCTTCTTCTGTTAATCTTTTTTCAATCTCTTTCTTTAATTTATAAACTGTTTTATCTCGTCCAAAAATACGTTTGGCTGCTTCTCCACTCACTTTTACCTCTTTAACAAAAGGAATAAGATCGAAACCGACAGGAATTTTAGAAGCTATCTCGGCTAAATCATTAAGCGGGCTTTTAAGACTATCGAATAAATTTTGCCATTCTTCTTGTAGAAAAGCTATAAACTCGCTAAAAAATTGTCGAGTGAGTTCTTCCTGACCGGAAAACCACCAAGGATTAAATCGAAAAATAAGAGGTTTTATGTCTTCAGGCTCTTGGTCTAAATAATGAACGATAAAATTGAGTAACGTTGATTTTCCCGATCCCCAAGGGGCATAAACTGCCATTACGAAACCATCGGGAGGCGACATTTTGCAAATGCTATCCGCGAGATTCTTGGCAAAAGGAGCGTATCCCAAGCGATCGCCGTCTGGATCGGTTAACGGATTATCTGCCGAAAGAATGTTTAAATCGTCAGAACCAGAAGACTCGCGGGATCCGTTAGATGACATGAAAATAAATAAGATAATGCAAACGATCTAAGTCTAGCCACAAGGGTGAGCAACTGCCCACCCTCTAACCTAACTAACTCACCACAGAAGGCTGTTTGCTAAAGAACATTTGCAGAACCTTCTCGGCAATTTGCGAACCCGTCAAACCCAAATCGGCCTTAGACTCATTGGGAGAAGCGTGATCCACCAAAATATCCGGCACCCCGAACCGCTTCACCGGAACGAGAATGTCATTATCTAACAAAGATTCCGCCACCGCAGAACCGAAACCGCCCATCAAACAGCCCTCTTCCAAAGTTACCACCTTACCGATGCGTTGCGCCAAAGGCAAAATTAACTCCTCATCCAAAGGCTTGACAAAACGGGCATTGACCACTGTTGCAGAGATACCGTGCTCGCTCAACATCTCCGCCACCTGCATTGCCGTCTGAACCATCGTCCCGTAACCCAATAGCAACAGGTCATCCCCATTGCGGAGAATCTCCCCTTTCCCCACGGGAAGCGCTTCCCAACCATCTTCCATCAAGGGTACGCCAACGCCACTCCCCCGAGGGTAGCGCATGGCAATGGGTCCGCTTGTATGTTCGATCCCCGTCACCACCATCCGTTGCAGCTCTGCCTCGTCCTTGGGTGCCATAATCGTCATATTGGGCAGACAGCGCAGATAAGAGATATCGTACATCCCTTGGTGCGTCGGACCGTCCGCCCCGACAATTCCCGCCCGATCCAAACAGAAGAAGACCGGCAGATTTTGAATGCAGACATCGTGAACGATCTGATCGTATGCCCGTTGTAAGAACGTGGAATAGATCGCCGCTACCGGACGCATTCCCTCACAAGCCAAACCCGCAGCCAGCGTTACCGCGTGCTGTTCCGCAATCCCCACGTCGATATACTGTTTGGGGAGTTTCTTCTGGAACTTATCCAACCCCGTCCCCGTAGCCATAGCGGCGGTAATGCCGATAATTTTCGGGTCACGTCCTGCTAGAGTGGTGAGGGTATGGGCAAAAACCTTCGAGTAACTGGGAGGCGTGGGTTTTGTGGAAGGATGCGCCTTGCCCGTGGTCAGATCGAAGGGTTTTTGCGCGTGATAGCCCACTTGGTCTTTTTCGGCAATTTCATAGCCTTTCCCCTTCACCGTGGCGACGTGAACGAGGACGGGCCCGTGCATGTGATGTGCCTGTTTGAAAGTAGAGATCAGTTCTTCTAAATTATGTCCGTCGATGGGACCGAAATATTTAAAGCCCAATTCTTCAATTACCGCCCCCACTTTAGACACAGCCAAGCGTTTCATACTGTCTTTCAGGCGTTCCATATCCGGGGAAAGCTGTTCGCCGACGAAGGGAAGGTGCTTGAATTGTTCCTCGAGGGTATCGCTGAGGAACTGCACGGGATCGGAAAGGCGCACTTTATTGAGATAGCGGGAAATTGCCCCCACATTGGGAGAAATCGACATTTCATTGTCGTTGAGAACCACCATAATATTGGTATTGGGCAGGTGTCCCGCGTGGTTGATGGCTTCGAGAGCCATACCTCCCGTCAATGCCCCATCGCCGATTACCGCAACGACTTTAAAATCTTCGCCTTTGAGATCCCGGGCCAAAGCCATGCCCAAACCCGCAGAAATGCTGGTAGAAGCGTGTCCGGCACCAAAACAGTCAAATTGGTTCTCGCAGCGTTTGAGATACCCTGCAACGCCGTCTTTTTGCCGCAGGGTGTGAAAATGGTTGTAGCGTCCCGTGAGCATTTTGTGGGGATATGCCTGATGACCGACATCCCAAATGACTTTATCGCGATCGAGGTCGAGGGTTTGGTAAAGGGCGATGGTTAATTCCACCACTCCCAGTCCGGGTCCGAGGTGTCCCCCAGTGGCAGCGATGGTTTGCAGATGCTTTTCTCGAATTTGCTTGGCAATATTCTCCAGTTGCCGGAGAGACAGGCCGTGCAACTGATTGGGATGAGTTAGTTCGCTTAGGTGCATAAAAACTATTGGTGAATTTTCGTAGATATTTTGAGCCTAATCCACAGGATAATGGATTTGTCGAGAGGGTTGCTGAATTTCGCTACAATCCTTAAAACCCCATGAGCGATCGCCCAAGGAGTAGACCGATCGTGGATAACTGGTAACTGGTGAGTGACAATTACCAAGGGGAACCGATTAAGGTGAAACCCGACCAATAGTAAGGATGTTGGAAAGCGCGATCGCTGAGAGTTTCTAACTCGGAAGGCAGATCCACCCGTCCCAACGTTCCCACCAATTGGCCGATCGCCTTACGGTCTGAAGTTCCACTGGCTTTTTCCAAGCGCACCTTGCCAGCAATCATGGCCATTTGTGCTTGTCGGAGTGCCTCGGCTTTGGTTTCGCGCGATCGCAACTGTTGATAGAATTCGCTCATTAAGGCGAGAGTCCCTGTATCGCTGGCATACCACAAACTCGCCACGGCGGAACTGACTCCTGCTTGTACTGATAGCCCGGCAAAGCCATATTCGGCGGTTTCGTCTCCCAAGGCCGTGCGACAGGCACTCAAGACTAACAGTTCGATATCCTGCCAATCTAAGGTTCCCATATCCGCTAAACTCAATTTTCGATCCCACAGTTGAATGTAGGACTCGGATGGGGTACCGGGTTGGAACTGTCCGTGAGTGGCTAAATGCACGATATTTGACCCCGATCGCCCGGGTTGATGCCGCACGGCATTCGCGGTAAAGGTTTCATTGAGAAACATGGGCTGTGTGGGGAATTGTTCGGCAATGGTTGCCACTTCGACAGGGACGGCAGGTAACGGGTCGTGTTGGGTAAATTCTGACATCCCCATGGCGATCGCGGCTCCCCGGCGCATATCGGCATAACGGTGGGGAATTAACTGGAAACTGGGCAGCAAAGAAATGGCATAGTTTTCTACTAAAAACTCCTTGCCATTGTGAAGGGCAGCCATGGGGAGGGTGCGCAAACCTTCATCGAGGACAAAGGCAATGCCTTCAATGCCCAAACGTTGCAGATCTTCTCGGGCGGGATCGATCAGCCATTGATAAAGTTGTTGGGAAGGGGCGAGATATTGGGTATTGCGGCGATGGACGGGATGGGAGAGTTTGTATTGGAAGTTCCCCATTTCTGCAAAAAGCTGCGGGCGGGGAACATCGACAGTATAGTGGATGGGGTCGGCGGTGGGAGGCACTAAGATGAGATCGAGGCGGCGATCGCGGGTGAAAATATAAAGGACGGCAGTGGATTTTCCGGTTTCCACGGCCATTCTTTCGAGGGCATCGCGCAGATCTCGGAAAGAGTAAGCCGATGCGGTAGTTTCTTTACCCAGATAGCCTAAAAACTTTTGACTGTAGTATTGATCCAATAGGGCGATCGCGCTTTTTAAATCCCCTGTATCGAGCAAGCTGATAATGCGCTGGCGATCGACCCAATTCATTGTCTTTCCTTCTTGTTCGAGATGCCAAGACGACCACAGGGGTTGTATTTCCTGAAGGTGTTCGATGTCTGATATGGACGGCAGGGTAATGGTGGGATCGGAAGTCGAGTTCGTCGGAGAGGAAACCACTGGGGAAGTTGGAGGGGCCATTGCAGGAGGAGTCGGAGGGGCAATGACTGGGGGAGGAACGATCGCATTTTCAATGCGGTTAATCCCCGTGGTTCCTGTCGCCGTCCCCCCAGCCAAATCCACCGTTGCCGCCCCGCCATACCCGGAATAATCGAGGGTGTCGATTCCCGCACCGCCATCAATAAACCCGTTAAAATTAACCCCAGTTGAAAAGACAAAGGTATCTTGAAAGCTATTCCCTCGAATCGTGGCAACATCGCTAAAGGTAATGGGGTTGGCATAGCCGGAAATGCTACCTTGCTGGTTTCCCGTTAATGTCCAATTCGTATCGGCGAGGGGTCCTTTGAGTAGAGAGGCGTTTTGAATGGTCAGGGGGTCGTTAAATGACCCGGGAGCGAGCAATTCAACAATTGAGGACAGTGCGGGATCTCCCACTTGAATGCTGCTGAAACCGTCACCCAAATTGCCGAGTTCTGTCGTGTTGAGGAAGGTCGCATCGATGTCTCCTCCTCCGCCCAAGATGAGGGGTTGACCGGCAGTTTTGGGTTTGAGAAACAGCGTCCCGGTTCCCGAAACCGAGTGGCTGATATTGGGGCGATCGCTGGTTAAGGTAATATCTCCAGCTCCAGCGTTAATGATATTTCTCACCAAAATACCTTTGCGGCTGACATCCGTTCCCGTGGCGGTGCCGGTAATGGCGATCGCGCCCCCTCCCGAGTTCAAACTCCCGTTCGCCCCCACATCAACCCCAATCAGTCCGCTCGTTCCGTCAATGGTAATCGCGCCTCCCCCCGAGTTGACCGCGCCATCAATATCCACCCCTTGATCTTCCGTGCCAGTCTCTGCGGGATCTGCATTCGTGCCCGAAATTGTAATGTTACCGCCTCCCGAACTTAAGGTTCCTCCATTCAAATCCACCCCATCATTTTTAGCACTCGTTCCCGTGAGGTTTATTGTCCCTCCACCAGAATTGAGGTTTCCTGTAATTTCAATCCCGGCTTTTCCACCATTGTTAATATCATTGCCCGCGATATTAATATTGCCGTTACTGGAGTTGCCACTGGAGTTAATATTCCCGGTCACGAAAACCGCACGCTTACCCGCCGTATTATTATTGCCTTGAAGATTGACATGACCGCCCCTTGTTTCGATCCCCGTCCCTGCGAGAGTGAGGTATCCCGCTTGATTCCCATCTGTATCCGCGCTAAAGGTGACGTTTAAAGAATCCTCGCTGATTACGGCGGTATCGCTATCATAAATTTTGCCTTGAAAATCAATATTATTATTGGCTTCCAAGGTCAGAGTTTTCGTCCCAAAGCCAATCCCATTGTAGTCTAGAGTGACTCCCGTATCCCAAGTAATATCATTCGTGGCTTGCAAAGTCACCGAACTACTAAGGAGAAGTGTGCGGATTACCTCAACGCCAATACTTTGCGATCCCGGATTGTCTGCAAACGCCCACACTTTAGGATCTCCTGTAATTCCAGGGTCGGGAGTCCCACCTGTAACGATGGTAATGTCTGTTGGATCGAGCAAGAGCATTCCCGCTTCTCCGAGAGGGGCAGACGTATCGACCAATCCCGCGAAATGGAGATTTTCCTGACCAGATACTTCCACAAACCCCCCATTGCCGCCATTTACTCCGCCTCTCGCACTAATATTCCCGGCAAATTTTGTCGTGTCATCTGCCCAAACAATGACTCTGCCCCCATTGCCAAAACTCAGGGCATCGGCGCGAATCGCGGTATTATCGTCAACCCATGTGAATTCAGCATTGGGAATCGCGCCCTTTCCTTGGTAATCTCCACCCAAGAAAAGATTACCGCCACTGTTGACCCCGGAGGCATCGATTTGGGCATTCAATACCCCCACGCGATCGCCTAAAACATAAATACTTTGTTCTCCTTTCGCATTTCCGGTCAGATCCCGAACGTCTAAAGTTCCCATCACCAAAGCCGTTCCGGCATCGGGAGGCGCGATCGCTTGGGAATCGAGGAAAATATTCCCCTCCGAACTCATGTTTAATCCCGTTGTTACCTCTTGCTCTTCCGCACCTACGAGTAATTTCGGCAAATCGAGGACATTAACGGGTAAAGGTTTGCCCTCTTTACTGAAAGGAACTTCAATATCGAGACTTAATAACCCCCCGGGTCGGGATATTTTGACGCGCCTCGTCCCCGGAATGGCACTGATGAGGATATTGCCCCCGGGGGCGCTCAATGTTCCCGTATTAATCACGCTGCCACCCATTAAGCCGATATTGCGTCCGGGGTTTACCGTTAAATTTCCCGCATTCACGAGGGGGGCGGGATTTTCTAAATTAAACTCGAAGGTAGAAGGGACACCATTCAGCGCCAAATAATCATTACTGCCAAAAGCGTTAAAAATACCCCCGTCCAAACCAATTCCCGTTGCAGTTGTGGCGAAAAAATCTCCTGAAACGTTGAGAGAAGCATTAGAACCAAAAACAATTCCTGCCGGATTCATGAGATATAAGTTCGCATTCCCTCCCGTGACTTGAATAAGTCCATCAATAAAGGAAGGATTGCCTCCCGCGACTCGGGCGAGAATATTTTGGATCTGTCTCTTAT
>JBFRWJ010000692.1:0-7250 GCA_051439525.1 Spirulina sp.
CAGCTTTTTTCCGAGAAAGCGATCGCATGACCCCCAAAGCCTCTCGCGATCGCTTTTCCAAACTGCCCAACATTTGCGAGAACTGTTCAAAATAATTGATGATTTCCTCTCGTCCCATTTTCTCTCCTTCTGCCAACTCCAAAACCAGATCGAAAATCAGGATCTTTTTAATCCCTGGCGGATCGACAATGAGAACGAGAATCTCATTACCGATTTATTTTCCCACCCTTTTTACGCAGTCCGATCGAAACCTTCTATCTTTTGCGATCGCCAACAAATACTCCTCGTCTTCTCGATGCGATCGAAGCATCAAAAGCCGAAAAAATTCCCCCTAAACCCTTGAACAACTCAGGTTGTTTGTCGAAGCCAAAACTCTCGTCATTTAACTTTACGAATTATCTGTATTTCTTGCTTGACTTTTTCCCAACATTCATTATAAAATTAAACCTATAACATAATGGGAATATTGTGACTCATTGATAACTGCTACCACTTCCCATTATGTAATAAGAATACCACAAAAAGATCGAAAAAAGAAAAGTCGAGCAACTTTCCCCCAAAAAAGCTAAAAAAATTAACAATCTGGAGCGATCGCATCGGTCAAAATAGAATAAGGCCAAATTTCCCGAACCCCAATGTTAGAACACGATGTCATTATCGTCGGCGGCGGACTCGCAGGCTGCCGCGCCGCCCTAGAAATCAAACAGATCGACCCGAAAATTGACGTAGGGTTAGTCGCCAAAACCCACCCCATCCGATCGCACTCCGTCGCCGCACAAGGAGGGATGGCCGCCACCCTACAAAATGTCGATCCCGAGGATAGTTGGGAGGCACACGCCTTCGATACCGTCAAAGGCTCCGACTACCTCGCGGATCAAGATGCCGTAGAAATTCTCACCAAAGAAGCCCCCCAAGTCATCATCGACCTCGAACACTTGGGCGTTCTTTTTTCTCGCCTCGAAGACGGACGCATCGCCCAACGCGCCTTCGGGGGACATTCTTACAAACGTACCTGTTACGCCGCCGATAAAACCGGTCACGCCATCCTGCACGAACTGGTCAACAACCTGCGCCGCAACAACGTGCAAATTTACGATGAATGGTACGTCCTGCAACCCATCCTCGAAGACAACGAGGTCAAAGGCATCGTCATGTATCGCATCCTTGACGGTACGATTGAAATCGTCCGCGCCAAAGCCGTCATGTTTGCAACCGGAGGATACGGACGGGTCTTTAATACCACCTCCAACGATTTTGCCTCCACCGGAGACGGTTTGGCCATGTGTGCAATGGCGGGACTGCCCTTAGAAGATATGGAATTCGTGCAATTTCACCCCACCGGATTGTACCCCGTCGGCGTGTTGATTTCCGAAGCCGTGCGGGGAGAAGGAGCATACTTGCGCAACAGCGAAGGCGATCGCTTTATGGAACGTTACGCCCCCAAACAAATGGAACTCGCCCCGCGGGATATTACCTCTCGGGCGATTACCTTAGAAATTCGTGCCGGGCGGGGCATTTACGCCGACGGGAGTGCCGGGGGGCCTTTCGTACATTTGGACTTGCGCCACATGGGGAAAGAAAAAATTATGAGTCGCGTCCCCTTCTGTTGGGAAGAAGCACATCGCTTGGTGGGTGTCGATGCCGTCAACGAACCCATGCCCGTCCGTCCCACCGCTCATTATTCCATGGGCGGCATCCCCGTCAATACCCAAGGACGGGTGCGCAGGAGTGGGAGCGAATTGGTCGAAGGCTTTTTTGCGGCGGGAGAATGTGCCTGCGTCTCGGTTCACGGTGCCAACCGCCTGGGGAGTAATTCCCTCTTAGAATGCGTGGTATACGGGCGCAAAACCGGAGAAGCGATCGCCCATTACGTCCCTTCTCGCCGAATGCCCGTTTTCGATGCCCAAACCTACCTCGATCGCGCCAAACAACGCCTACAGCATCTCGTCAACCAAAAAGGCAGCATCCGTATTAGCGAGTTGCGATCGCAGTTCCAAGACTGCATGAGCGAACATTGCGGGGTCTTTCGCACGGAAGAAAATATGCAGGCAGGATTGACTCAATTGCAAGAATTAAAAGGTAAACTCTCGCAAATTTATCTCGACGATAAGGATCTGTGTTGGAATACCGAGTTAGTGGAAGCCTTAGAATTGCAGAACTTAGCGATCGTGGCGGAAACGATTCTCACATCTGCTTTATACCGCAAAGAAAGCCGGGGGGCGCATTCAAGAGAGGACTATCCCCAGCGAGACGATCGCAATTTCCTCAAACATTCCCTCGCCTACTATTCTCCCGAAGCGATCGACCTCAAATATATGCTCGTAGTCATCAATCGTTTTGAACCCAAGGAACGAAAATATTAGATCGAACGCTCCCCAACCCAATCGCAGATTTTAGGGGGGGACTGCGATCGACATTTTGGTTCAATTGAGGGGTGTTAATCCGTTTGTCCAGTCGTCCCTCTGAAGGCGAATCAATGTTTTATAAGTCAGCCACATTTCGCAAGTAAAATGGGGAGGGCGCAAGGGAAGCTCCCACGTACCCGTTGATAACCGATTAACGAACTCTTGTCGTCGCTTGGCTGCTGACGGATCGCCGCGCAAGGGATCTTCGAGTCGGCTCGAGACTTGCTTCATGGCTTCGGCTTTTGTACTCTCTCCCAAATGGGTATAGACTCGCTGTTTCAAATAGACGAGCGCCGGATCGGAGGCATGAACATTCTCGAGTTCCTCGAGTAGCTCTAAGGCTTCTCGATGTCGTTGAAGGCGATCGAGAATTCCGGCTTTTAATAGTCGCGCAAAGTAATGATCTGACTGTGCTGCAAGTAGCGCATCTACGAATTCCAGTGCAGCATCGAGATTGCCTTCACCAATCGCGCTCAGTGCCAGAAAGTAGTTGGCCAGAGGTGCTGGTTTAGCTGCGTCGAGCGCGTTTTTCCACGCAGTCGCGGCAGCCGAAACATTGCCCATTTCCATCTCGAGGGTTCCGAGAAGTAACCAAGCGTCACCGAGAGAAGGCTCGGCAATCGTTGCTGCGGTTAGATGTTGGCGAGCCATGTTGAAGTTGGAAATCCCCCCCAGCCGATAGAGAATGCGACCGTAAATCAGACGATCTCGGGCTGTGGCTTCAGGTGCAGTTGCTATTTTTTGGGCTTCGAGACGGCCAAAAGTGTTGAGAGTTCGTTCGGGATTGCAGGCTCTATCCGAACCATCAGGCGGCCAGTAGTATTCGCCCCGTAACTCGGAATATTCTGCCCGTCGGTATCCCGTTGACTGGGTTCGGGCAGCGACCGAACAGGTATCTTTATCTTGGGGAACCGCAAAATCGATTTCTTCGCGACACGCTTCCTCTGCCTTGTCCGCAGGTGGAATTTTGACGGGCATTTGATAGTTGAAGAGTTCTCGCTTGTCCTCATGGACTTTGACCCAAACAGGGCTGCCGCGATCGGCCACTGGAATCGAGAAGAGGACAACCGTTTCTGGATTCAAGCGATCGATGCGAACCCGACCCGATTCAGTGTCGTTCGCTACAGAAACAACTAAGTCAGAGTAGTTATGCGAGGCAGTAAGCCGAACCCGAGCGTAAGTCTGTTGCCCTTCATCTTCATAGACCAGCCCCGCCGCAATTCCTGCCGAGGCAGCACTCAGCTCTCCAATTCCCTGTGGCATCCACCATTTGACTTCGTAGCTGTAGGTCTCAAAAGGGTCGAGAAAATGTCCGCGGCCTTCAAATATTTCCGCACTTCCCCCCCAAAGCTCAAAGGAATCCAGCCATCCTTCGTTCGCGTTGAAAGAGTAGAGCTTGAGACCGGGAGCAATGGTCGGCTGGGTAATGCGAAGCCGATTCAAATTCTCCCTCGGGTAGTAGACAGCCGCAAAGGGGTAGACTTGGTTCAATCCGAAATAGCTTTTGCCGAATTTGTTGGGGTGTGCCGTCCAATTGGCGAAGATAGAGCGATCGACCACAGTATCATTGATGCCATCGTTCATCAGCGGCCAGTCCCGGAAGGCTTGGTTTTTCCCCCAATGGAAAGCCATACGCGACACGGGGAAAATAAATTTGGCATCCTTAGCCCGGGGGAGTTGTGTCGTATCCCACAATTTAAACCCGTAACGATAGGGTAAGGGATTGAAGAGGGTCAAACGTTCTTGAAAGAATGCTTGCCCCGGTGCTAATCGAATCTCTTGTACGAGAGTTAGCGGTGAATATCTACCGTGAGAAGCGAGCTCGATATAGTTTTCTTCAGGAATGAGAGGGTTGGGCTGATTTGAGAAACGGTCGGAGTACATGGTCATCGTCAACACGGCTGTTCCGTCAGCGAGGATTCGCCTGCGATAACTCACTGCTCGATCGTGACCCCGCAGACTGTGTTCGTAGAAGGGGAAGGACACGCGCCAACCTCCATAGTTCCAAGGAACGCCCACTTGCAATTTGTCGTGTGGGATTCCTCGGGGAGTGTCGAGGGCAAACATCTGGGTGTTCGTTTTAGACACCCCATTACTGCTTATAAGGGCAGGTTTGTAAACAACGCTACGTACCCGACCGCCAAGTTGGGGGGCTACCTCGATCCGGAGGTACTGATTTTCAAGGACGAGATGGTCAACATGGAGCGGATTCACGCAGTTTGTACAATCGCCAACAAGTTCGATGGAGTGTTGCACCCGATCGAAGGTAACAGGGCCGCGTCGGTGCGGTTGGCTGTGCTCCACTAAGACGGAAAAACCGCTTGGCAAGCTGGCTCTTACCTCTTTTTGTCTTTGAGCCGGGTTGCGGTCAATCCCACCCGTGAGTAACAAGATAGGAGTCAGCACCCCAATAATTCTTTTCATGCTCTCGTTGTTATCGTTAAGTTATAGTTAACCTATATATAGTCATATAGTCAAATATCAACAAGACATGGATTCCGTTTCAGATTTGTCAATCCCCTTGCCTGAATATTTACAAAATGTTACATTCAAGAAAATGTCTACTTTCTACTGGCGTGACACAGCCTAAATGGTGTATTGATAATCCTGATTTTTCAGGCTTTTACCCAAAATCTAATTGACCAGATTAGCCCTGTCACGCCACGACGCGATCCCCAATCAATCGGAAAGGGGTCGTTCTTGGGGGAGCAGGTCAATTTTTTTCAGAACATTTGAATTCTATACGTTGAATCAAGCTCAAAGTGCTGTCAGAACAAGCCCAAACATTCACTCTATCCAAAATTAGTCCAAAAGGTCTTCACGTTTGACCTGCTCCCGTTCTTGGTTTTGCTTTTGTCCGTTTTACAGTAGAAGAATATCCCCAATGAAAAAGATAAAACTTAATTTTCGTGCTTTGCAGAGTTTTTGGGCAATTGTTAAACTATATTGGTGGGATTCTACAGAAAAATGGAAAGCGATTGGTTTACTAATATTACTGCTTTGTCTTCTCAGCTTAGATTCAACCATAGCAGTCAATCACCTGAAGCAACAAGGAGAATTAATTTCCGCCTTGGTTAATTTGGAAGCTGAGAGATTCTGGAAATCCATATTCCTCTATGTTGTTGCTGCTGTTTTTTCAGCGCTGACGGTTGCGACTTGGCAATATGTGGAGGATAAAATTCGTCTGTATTCCCGAGACTGGCTAACTCAATTTTATTTAGATAAGTACTTCAAAAACGATCTGTTTTATAAAATCAATACTTCCTATCGAGAAATTGATAATCCAGATCAGCGAATTGCAGAAGATATTAAAGAGTTTTGTCATCGTTCCGTAACTGTATTTAGGTCGTTTACAAGAGCATTGTTGAACCTGATTGCATTTGTGATTGTACTTTGGGGAAAATCAAAATTATTGGTTTTCATTTTGGTGGTGTATTCTGTGGCAGGTATACTCATTGCGACCATAGGGTTTGGCAAAATTTTGATTCAGCTCAAAAAAGAACAACTGAAACTCGAGGCAAATTTTCGATTTGGCTTAGTGAGAATTCGAGAGAATGCTGAATCAATTGCTTTTTATTATGGAGCAAATAGAGAATTTACCTACATTAAGCAGATATTTACTCCCGTTTTAACGATTTACAATAAAGTGATTACTTGGGAGAGAAATTTAGATATTTTTCAAAACATATATCGTTATATGCCCGCGATTTTACCCGCTTTAGTTATTGGCCCGAGAATTTTGGCAGGGGAACCCGGGCTGGAAGTCGGAGCATTACAAGAAGCTCGCGGAGCTTTTGGCAGGGTATTTAGATCCTTGAACGTCATCGTGAATATGTTTGAATACCTGACCAGTTTTATGGCAGGGATTGAACGTTTAGAGAGTTTTGCCAAAGTTCTAGAAGAATCAAAAGTATCGCCAGTAGAAGGGAGTAGAACAATTGATACTGTTGAAGATTCCTGTTTAAGCTTGCACCATCTTACTTTGCAAACTCCTAATTATCAAAGGACTTTAGTCAAGGATCTATCCGTAAGGGTACAACCCAAAGAAGGACTCTTAATTATGGGGGTGAGTGGTAGCGGTAAAAGTTCTATTTTGCGAGCGATCGCCGGTTTGTGGAATTCTGGAACTGGGGCAATCTACCGACCGCAATTAGAACAGATTCTTTTCTTACCACAACGTCCTTATATGATTTTAGGTTCTTTACGGGATCAACTGCTATATCCACGGACTGACCTCAATATCTCTGATGAAGAAATTTATCGAGTCCTCAACCAAGTTAATTTACCCGATTTAGCAGAAAGATTCGGTTTAGATGCAATTGAAAATTGGGAGCAAGTGTTGTCAATGGGAGAACAACAGCGCGTCGCTTTTGCTCGTTTGTTGCTAATTCAACCCCCTTATGCAATTTTAGACGAAGCAACCAGTGCTTTAGATATACACAATGAACAAAATCTTTATCAACAGTTGCAAAGTTTATCAACCACTTATATTAGTGTAGGACACCGCCCAACTCTGTTTCAATATCACCACCAAATTTTAGAAGTGTTTGGGGATGAAACTTGGCGAGTGAGTTCTCTCTCAAGGGATAACAACTTAGTGGGTCACTTGTCATGAACTTTGACCGTCAAATCAATTCAAAACTGGTCAATCCTGTCAAATGAGTTTCGTTTTTATGTTATTGAAGCACGGCCTGGCGGCGATCGCCAATCGCTTTAAACCCAATTCAATTACTTTTTCAAAACAATGCGATCGCCTTGAAAAGAAATCATTTGTTTGCCAACGCGTACCCTTGCAGCCAATCCCATTCCCGCAATTTTAAGGGTTGGTGCATCGCCTTCTTGTAC
>JBFRWJ010000693.1:0-4086 GCA_051439525.1 Spirulina sp.
GCATAGATGATCGAGTCTCATTCCTTACCCACCAATTTCTCAGAACCATAAAATGTTTTCCTCGTTATGGGCGATCGGTCAGGGGGAACGGGTCGGGCAAGATAAAATGGGAAGAGCGATCGCGAGGGAGCGTTTATTGTGAAATTTTTGGGTTCTGAGTTTTTTCAATCCCGTAAAGTCATCGTTTTGGTATTTGTGGGGATTGTGTTTCTCGGTCTGACTGGCGCGATCGCCAGCCAAACTCCCTTCAATTCCTCTCTCGCAGGGATGGCATTGAACCTCGAAGATATTCCCCTCGTGACGGTGGAACAATTGCAGCAGGCGCAAAAATCCCAAAGTTTTATTTTTATCGACGTGCGGACTCCTCGAGAATACCAGCGCGATCGCATTAAAAATAGCATTCTCGTTCCCATCAACGCGATCGAAGAAGGTTCGGGTGCAGACAAAGTTCGCGAAATTGCCGCCCAAAATCCCGATTCTACTTTAGTCCTTTATTGTCAGCGAGGGCCGCGTTCCTATCGGGCTTATCGACATTTAGAAAAGACGGGCGCAAAATTTGTCGTTCTTTCTGGGGGAATTTCGGCTTGGCGAAAGGGGGTTTCGGAATGAGGAAAGATGAAGGATGAAAGATATATGAATAAGAAACAACTGAGAAAATTACTATTTGGTGAATTTACTTTTAAACGCATGATTCGCTCTCTTCTTTTTATCTATATTTGCTTTGCACTGTATGTCTTCTTTTTTGCAGATCGAATGATTTTTTTACCGCCCCCTGCAAGCTATACTGACGATGAAAATATTATTAAACTGTCTGCCGCAAATCGAGAAAAATTCTCGGCAATTTATCTGGATAATCCAAATGCTCGTTATACTTTGCTTTATTCCCACGGTAATGCTGAAGACTTGGGTCAGATTCGTCCGCTTTTAGAGTTTTTCCAAGCCGTCGGCTTTAACGTTTTTGCTTACGATTATCGCGGTTATGGGACGAGTGAGGGGAAAGCGAGCGAACACAATACCTACGAAGAAATTGAAATTGCTTATACTTATCTTACGGAAGAAATTGGCATTGCTCCCGATCGCATCATTCTGTTTGGTCGCTCGGTAGGAGGCGGCCCGACGATGAATTTAGCAGTGCGAAAACCCATCGGAGGTGTGATTTTAGAAAGTTCATTTACCCAAGCTTTTCGCGTTGTCGTTCCTTTTCCTTTACTGCCTTTTGATAAGTTTCGCAATCTCGATAAAATCAAAAAACTTAATGTTCCGGTTTTAATCGTTCACGGTACGGAAGATCGGCAAGTTCCTTTTACTCACGGTCAAAAACTATTTGCAGCAGCCCCCGAACCGAAATTATCCTTCTGGGTAGAAGATGCTTCTCATAACGATCTTTTCTGGGTTGCCGGAGGACATTATGCTGAAAAATTGCAAGAATTTGAAAAATTAGTCATGCGATCGCTACAATCGAATCAGTCAACCGTTACCCCCATTCATGAAGAAAGCTCAATGGATCGAGATCGGTGAATATTTGGCGATCGCTATGTCTGCATCGGGAACCCTCGTCGCCCTCTTGACAGAAAAGGTCGTTTATGCAGCAGCTCCTCTGACCCTCGCGGTGGGTTTGAATTTGTGGCAGCGAAAACAGACCCTCGAGAAACAAATTGAAGAACAAATTAAGGCTGAAGATTGGGCAAGCATTCAATACCAACTAACCGCCGCGATCGAACGACAAAATCGTTTAGAAAATGCCACCGAACAACCCCATCCCGAAATCGTGCAACGCTTGCAAGAATTAGCTGACGCGATCGCTTCGGTCGAACAAAGACTCGCTCCGATTCGAGAACGTCAAGCACAACTCGAAGAGTCCGATCGCGAAACCAACGCCGAATTTCAACAGCAACTAACGGTATTACAAACGGCGATCGCGACGGTGGAAGGACTCCCGGAACAATTCTCCCAATTACAAGTGGCGATCGCGACGGTGGAAGAACTCCCGGAACAATTTTCCCAATTGCAAGCCGCCATCGCCAGTCTGGAAGAGAAAGTCGCTCCCCTCGGGGATGACCGGGAACGCTGGGAAACCAGCACTCGAGAGATCGCACAAATGAGTGCCACCATTGCGACATTAAGAGAAGACCTCGCCGCCCTCGATCGCCGCCTGTCCCAATTGTCAACCCTTCCCCCACCCGAGCAAATCCAAGAACTGCAAAGCGCGATCGCCAACTTACAAGAAAATCTGCCCCCCTCGAAGGGCGAATCTGCCTCCTCCTCGGAAAGCGCGATCGCGGAACAGGTGAAACAACAAAACCAACCCGCCGCCGAAATTCAAGGAAATATAGCCGGACTCTCTCAACCGCCTCCCGTCGATCCCAACACCCAAGAACTGCAAGCCGCGATCGCCCGCATCCAAAAACGCCTCGAAGGTTTGCCGGAAATTGTTCCCAATCCTCCCGTTGCCGAACCCCCCGAGCCCGAAACCGCCTCGGAACACCGTCCCCCTTCAGTTCCCTCCGAATATCGTCGCGAAGCCTTTACTTCCCCAGAACCTTCCCCCATGCCCGAGGAAGCCCCAGAATGGGAGGATCGCGAAGAGCCTCCCCCCTCTCTCCCCCCCTTCACTCCCCCTCGTTTGGATGAAATCGAAGGCGGCATTCGGGAAATTAGTGAAAACTTATGGGAATTTGGGGCCTCGATTAAAAATATTTTCGATCGCGTTACGACTCCGGACGCGACTGTCGAGTTAAAGCAAGAATGGGAATGTATTTGGGAATTTGCCAATCATGCCGAGGGACTCGCCGCCTTGGCGATCGCCCCCAATGGCAAACTTTTGGTCAGTCCGGGGGGCGATCGTTGCTTGCAACTCTGGGATCTCGAAACCGGAGAGCCGATCCGCACCCTCACCGGACATACGGACGCGATCGCGGCACTGGCCTTTAGTCCGGATGGCACGCAACTGGCCAGCAGCAGCACTGACGGGACGCTCAAACTCTGGCAGGTGGAGACGGGAACAGAAATTGCCAATTTGCGCGGTCATTCAGCTCCCATCGCGGCGATCTCCTTTAGTCCCCACGGCAGAACCCTCGCGAGCGGCAGTTACGATAAAACCATAAAACTCTGGGATTTGGGCAGTCAACGGGTTTTGCGCACCTTAGACGGCCATTGGGATTGGGTGAGCGCGATCGCTTACGATCCCGATGGGACAACCCTCGCGAGCGGCAGTCACGACGGTACGATTAAGTTTTGGAACGTAGAAGATGGGGAAAAGATTGGCAATGTTGCCCCGGGGGGGAAAATCTACGCCATCGCTTATAATCCCGATGGCACAATGCTGGCTAGTGGGGGCAGCGATCGCCATATTCGCCTGTGGAATCGCGATCGCCAAGAACTGCGCCAGATTCGCGTTCTTTCTCACGTCTATTCTCTCGCCTTCAGTCCCGACGGAAAAATCTTGGCGAGCGGGACGAGTCATCGCACCATTACCCTTTGGGATGGGGAAACCGGGGAGAAAATTGCCCTTTTGGTGGGGCATCGCGATCGCGTCAATGTCGTCGAGTTTGGCGATCGCGGCGATCTCCTCGCCAGTGGGGGAGATGATGGCATCGTTCGGGTTTGGAAGAGAATTGAGAATGAAGAATAAGATGCGTTTTTTCTTTATATAAAAGGTTATTTGTCGAATCGTTTTGACTTATACTGAGAGCGATCGACTTTGAACCTTTATTGAGGAGACGAAAAGCATTATGAGTACCTTAATTGTCTTGGGTTTTGAGACTGAAGACGGCGCAGAAAAAATGCAAGCCGAAATTGGTCGATTGCAAAAGCAAAAATTGATCGAACTCGAAGATGCGGCAATTATCGTGCGAGATCCCAAGAAGGGTAAACCCAAGCTCAAACAAGCTGTCGATTTAGTTGAAGCCGGTGCTTGGAGTGGGGCATTTTGGGGAACGTTAATCGGTGCGATTTTCCTCATGCCACTGTTTGGTTTGGCGATTGGTGCCGCAACGGGGGCGTTAAGCGGAACTCTCTCGGATTACGGCATTAACGATGAGTTTATACAAAGTTTTAAAGAGCAGGTTAAACCCGGACATTCTGCTT
>JBFRWJ010000694.1:0-6032 GCA_051439525.1 Spirulina sp.
GCTCAATGCCAAGAATTTAACCCGCTATGCCTCTCTCCTGCAACAATGGCGATCGCGCTTAAATTGCCCCCATTTAGAAATTTTGCTTTATGGCTGTCAAGTTGCCAAGGGAGCGCGCGGGCGGGAATTTGTCGAGCAGTTCGGGCGTTTTACCGGGGCAAAGATTGCCGCCTCCACTACGTTAACCGGAAATGCGGCTTTAAAGGGCAATTGGCAGCTCGAGTATAAAACGGGTCAAATTTCCTCTCCCCTCGCCTTTCAACCCGAAATTCTCCCGAGATATCCCTCTATTTTTGCCGACTTTAACATCAATGCCGGAGATATTGCGGGGTTAATTGCGGCGATTAATACAGCAAATAGTAATACCGAAGCCGATACCATTAATTTAACCCAGTCAACTTTTAGTTTAACCACTACCGATAATAATAGTAATGCCTTTGGGGCGACGGGACTGCCCATTATTACTTCAGAAATTACGATTAATGGTAATAACTCGATCGTCGAGCGATCGAGTTCGGCATCGGATTTATTTCGTCTTTTTGTCGTCGATTCTTCTACCTCCGCCGCCACTCTCACGTTAAACAATGTCACGCTCCAAAATGGACGCGTTGATAATACCAGTCAGAGTTTAGGAGATGATGGCGGTGCATTATTAAATCATGGCGGCACTGTAACGATTAATGGTTCTACCATTACCAACAATTCGGCGGCAGATGATGGCGGTGCTTTAGTCAATGTTGGGATTGGGAGCTCGGCAGCGACAATGACGATTAACGGTACGACGCTAAGCAATAATATTGCCAATGGAGACGGAGGAAACAATGATGGGGGCGGCGCGATCGAGAATGATGGCAATCAAAATGATGGGGGACTGGGGGCAACATTAACAATTTCTAATTCAACCATTACCGGGAATACTCATTCGACCGGATCTGGGGGAGCAATTCGCGTTAAAGATGGTGGAACGCTAACCATTACCGACACTTCAATGACTAGCAATAGTGGGTCGGTGGGTGGCGGTGGCATTTCGACTTATGGTACCCCCAATGGCATTAATATTACTCTGACGAATACGACAGTAACGGGAAATACGGGAGGTAACAATGTTGAAAATCTAACGGGAACCGCAACTGCTACAAATGGAGGGGGAAATAGTATTGGTTCGAGCAATATTCCTGAATTTCAAGCGAATTTTTCCGTCACCCGCACCGATACGGGGGCGACAATTTTACCGGATGATAATGTTAATTTAGGAACGCTTATCGTTGGAGTCGATCCCGTTGTCACGACGACCTTCAGCATTACCAACTCTGGAGGGACGGATTTAAACATTACCAACCTTCCTAGTTTATCGGGCAGTTCTTTCTTTACCATCGATACCTCATCCTTGACGACTCCCATCGCTTCGGGAAACAGTACGACCTTTGATGTTACTTTCGATCCCTCAACTGTTGGCTCTTATCAAACTACAGTTTCTTTTACGACAGACAATAACTCTCTGACTAACTTTAGCTTTACCATGAGCGCGACGGTATCGGATCCAACCCCAACACCCTCCCCAACACCCCCCCCAACGCCTTCTGATTTTTTGAGTGTCGATAGCGGTACTAATGTTTTTACCACGGGGAGTGTGGGAGGATCCAATCTCAAGGTGAGTTTACAAGGTGCGGCAATAAGCACCCTGTCTACCATTAAATTGCTTCGTTTGGATGGGAATAATCAAACGACGAGTACCTTTGAGTTATTTTCTGCCCTACCCGATAGTTTCCGTCCCAGTGGTTTCGGGATCGATCTGCAAGGACATATTTCCGGAACATTTGCCTCGGGCGATCGCTTTTCTCTCGAACTGCAAGATATGAATGGGTCTACCACGAGTTTTAGTCCGGGAAACCTCTCCGTCAGCGATCGCGGCAGTGGAGTATTCGATCTGAGTTTCGGCAATGGGTTGACCCTACAAATTCAACAAACCACTGCCAGTACTCCCTTGGGGGTGGGAACGAATCAAGGGGTAGGTTTGGAGGTTATCGATCTCCTGAGTACGGCAGGAAGCGTGCAGGCGAATTTTAGCGCTTACCGAGAAGCTAATTTTGATAATGTGGTGGGACTGTATAAAATCGACGATATCAATGGTACCGTTGGCGGTCTTGCCCCGGGAGATGCGGGATATGCCAAGGCAGCGATCGAAAACCGCGTCACCAACATTTCCCTCAGTCCTGCCAACCAAACCCAAACCTCTCTCAGCATCGCCTTAGATGGGTCGTCTCTCTATGCTCCGTTTATTATTGTGAAGTCTACTCCTACGGCCTTCCTCAACGACAATCCCAATAATGCAGTCAGTGCCAACTCAAATGCCTACTTCCTCTATAGTGCCGCGAATCCCGATAGTTTCGATCACCTCGTCTTATTGGGGAACAATACTTTTGGTTTCGAGGATTTATTTAACGGAGGCGATCGCGACTACAACGATATTATTTTCACGGTCGATTTGACGGTATGATTGAGAGGGAAAGTAACGAGTAAAGAGTAACGAGTAACGAGTAACGAGTAAAGAGTAACGAGTGGGGAAGTGCTTGTCAGTTACCGATTACCGATTACCGATTACCGATTACCGATTACCGATTACCGATTACCCATTACCCATTACCTAACCAAAATGGAACTAACAGAACTGAAACGCGAGATTCAAATATTGTCGAGTCGCCTGGGGAAAACCCAGGAGTATCTTTGACCTGCCCGCTCTAAATGCCAAAATTCACGATTTAGAACAACTGGCCGCCCAACCGAATTTTTGGGACGATCGCGCTGTAGCCGAGAAAACGTTACAACACCTCAATGACCTCAAATCCAGTCGCGATCGCTACCTGCACTGGCAAAACTCTTGGGAAGATTCCGAAGCGATCGCGGAACTCCTCGAACTCGATAATGATGAGGGGTTATTATTAGAAGCAACCCAAACGATCGCAGAACTCAATCATGAGTTGGATCGTTGGGAACTGGAACGGTTACTCTCGGGGGAATACGATACCGAGGGGGCCACTTTAACCATTAACGCCGGTGCCGGGGGTACGGATGCTCAAGATTGGGCAGAAATGCTGTTGCGCATGTACGTGCGTTGGGGCGAAAAACAAGGCTATAAGGTCAAGGTGAAGTCTCTTTCCGAAGGCGATGAAGCGGGGATTAAATCCGCAACCCTCGAAATTGAAGGGCATTATGCTTATGGATACTTAAAGGCAGAGAAAGGCACTCACCGTTTAGTGCGAATTTCGCCATTTAATGCCAATGGCAAGCGACAAACCAGTTTTGCCGGCATTGAAGTCATGCCTGCTTTGGATGAGTCGGCGATCCAGTTGGAAATTCCCGAGAAAGATTTGGACATTTCCACCTCACGTGCAGGAGGAAAGGGCGGACAAAATGTGAACAAAGTGGAAACGGCGGTGCGGATCGTGCATATTCCCACAGGGGTTGCCGTGCGCTGTACCGAAGAGCGATCGCAGTTGCAGAATAAAGAAAGAGCAATGACGTTACTGAAAGCGAAATTATTGGTCATTGCTGAAGAGCAACGCGCCAGCGAAATCGCTGAAATTCGCGGCGATATGGTGGAAGCTGCTTGGGGCAATCAGATTCGCAACTATGTCTTTCATCCTTATCAAATGGTGAAAGATTTGCGCACGGGAGAAGAAACCACTGCCATATCCGATGTCATGGATGGCGCGATCGATCCCTTTATCGAAGCATACTTGCGCCAAGAAAATCAGTTAGTCTAATCAACACTGCATTGAGTTGTCATTCTTGTTCTCTGGCCAAGTATGGCAACTCAATTTTATCAATTTTTGTCAATTTTTATAACTTTTTCTTTATTCTGGAGTTTAGACTAAATGGGAAAAAAGCAGAGAGGGGTGTCCCCTCGCTGCGAAAAAGTAGATGATGAGATTTAGGCAAAAATCCACATCTACTGAGTATGATTATGGAAAACCTACGAAGATTTCGTCAACAAAGCTATGAAGCCTTGGGAAAAGCCAAAGATGCAGTGTTTGAACTAATGGATGCGGTACTCTTGACAAGAAGTGTCTCCTCATTGGCAGAACTCTCGTTATGTCCAGTGTTTCGGCGAAAATGGTCAAGTATTTATGAGGGACTCGAAGACAGTCGCCCTCAAAAGAGAAAATAAGGATACAGTACATTTGCATGGATTCCCGAAGAGCAAGGAAGTTGGGCATTACCGTTGTGTCACGACCGGATAACGAGTTTGGAAACGCCTCTAAGTCGAGGAGCATTTCAACTGAGGCAGGTGTGCAAAGACTTATCAGTGCATCCGGTAAGCGTGTGGGATAGTGAGTATGGCAATGCCTCCTTTGTTAATCAAACTGCAGACATTGCGGCAGACCAAATCTTGCGATTGCGTCCTAACCGTTGTTTGTGGCGAGAACCTCCTTCTTACTCAGGTCGAGGTCGTCCCCGAAAGCACGGTGAGAAATTTAAACTCAATGCCCCAGAAACTTGGGAGACTCCCCTCACAACTCTTGTCTTCAATGACCCAACTTGGGGGGAAGTTAGCATTCAGTATTGGTCTCAACTCCATTTTCGACAGTCCGCTTCTGTTCCCATGGAATTGCTCTGCATTACCTGCACTGATTCCCACTCTCTCAAACCACGAAAACCCATGGGGTTGGTCGGGATTGGTCAGGCTTTCCCACCCCTTGAATCCATTCTTTAACCCCCGGAAGGGTTGCTCAAAGTTTTGGCGGCATTTTGGCCTTGATTGGCACTCCGGCACTCCCCCCAAAACCTCGTGGAAAATCTCCGGGCTGGCCAGTCGGCAAAAAACGAGGCAAAAGACCTCGTTATCCCGTGGTTAAAAAAGGCTTTTCCCGAGTCAAAAAACGCCAATCTGGTTAATCTGTTCTCCTCTCCTCGCATTTTTCTCCTCTTTCTCAGCTTTCTCTTCTTAGCTGAGGTCTTTTTCTTAGTCTAAACTCCAGTAGAAAGCAATCCCCTATGAATTCCGAAGCCGCGATTATACCGCTTTACGGTTAATCGTCGATAGTTCACGTCTAAAGTCCAGTTATGATTTGGCAACGGTTTTAATACTGGAGAGGTCTTTTTGTGGGGGTTTGCGCCCGATTTCATCTGGTCTTAAATGAGTTCGATGCACGACGCGACAAACTCCCGGAATATTGAGGAGTGGAGGTTTAACAAGGGTTTCTACGGAAAGAATGGAAGACGGACAATTCGCACAACTTCCCAAAAATCTGACCGTCACTTCACCAACACGAGCATCGAAATTGAGAAGTTCGAGCTTCCCTCCGTCGTTTTGCAAAACGGGGAGAATATATTGCTCGATGACTCGGGATACTTTCGTTTCTGTGGATAGGTTGCGATCGTTCACTAAGGCAGTGAACGTATCGATTTGGGAATCGTTAGAGAGAGGGACGCGATCGCCTGCCAATAGCTGCTGTATTAATTCTGAGTGTCCTTTGGGATCTAAGATTTCGATACCGATTAATCCTTCAACCAATTGCGGTGAAAGATTCGCGTGCAACAACATTTGTTGAAAGGATTTTCTGCTCCAAGGAACAAACGTCAACTTTTGGGAAAACTCATCCCAAGGGAAAGGAAACGGGCCGATCGCGCGAAAATTTTCCCGATCCAACCGCACGAATTTAACAATGAGTTCGATCAAGCGATCGAAAAAACGGCGGTGTTCCGAACGAGAAGCCGATCGCTTGTTCATGATGACATTTTTGCGCAACTTCAGCAGTTCGCGATCGTAGGGCAAAATTCCCGTCGTCGTATCGATTTTAACGGCGCGATTATTGCGGCGATCCACTACGGCGATCGCGTCGCGTCCGATTTGAGCGCAGTGAATCAAGCGACCGGATTTGAGATCCGCCGGACTCACTCCCATGAAATAGGAGGGAACATCAGCCGCACAAGGAATGCGAATTCCCGTAACGATGGCTATATCGTCTCGGGGAATGGAGCGATCGTCGCCATACAGCAGCTTTAAACCCAATTGAATGGCCATATAAAGC
>JBFRWJ010000695.1:0-3458 GCA_051439525.1 Spirulina sp.
AGCTGAGCCTGAATGTAGTCGTTCACCGTATCGGAGAGGTCGTCGCGGGTTTGGACGAGTTGGGCGATCGCGGCTTGATTCCAAGTTTCGATGCGACTGCGGAGGGTTGCCAGAGGAGAGTTGGGCAGCCAGAGAGTGAGGGAGTCCGAGAGTTGTTCGAGACTCCCGCTCAGGGGGGCAAGTAATGCGTCGAGTTCTTGTTCAATTCGCTCGAGGGCAATGGGAGAGAGTTGCAGAGCGCTCAAACTCTTTGCCAGACTTTCCCAAAGCTCGTTGAGAGCTGCTTGTGCTTCTTGTTGCGCCGATTGAAACTGCTCGAACGCATCCTGCCAAGTGGTTTGCAGGGAATGAGAGATGGTTTCGATTTCCGTGGGGGTCATATCGTCGCGATCGCTCAGGATGGTTGCGATCGCGTCTGCATCGGGGAATTCTGGCAACTCTGGAGTCGCAGCGCCAATAACGCGATCGACCGTATCGGCAATTTTGGCGCGTTTGACTTCCACCTGTAACATTTTTTGCAGGTCGCGGCGCATTTTTTCGGGCTGCAATCCCTCTTTGGTGCGATGTTGCAAGTAGCGCTGGATGTGCTGTTCAAATTGTTGCTCGCGATCTTGCAGGCGGGAGAGCCATCGCCGGGGAAGCCTTGCCGCATCGTAGATTTGAGCCTGCAACCACTCCAGTAATTCTCGAATCTGGCTCGGGTCGAAGCGAATCTCCGCCAGCAGGGAAAATAGAGGACTCCAATCAATTTCAGAGAGTTCTCGGGCGAGATTATTCAAAGTGAGATTCGGATCGCGGATCAGGGGGATGAGGTAGGGTTTGAGATCCTCCAAACTCAAGCGATCGGCATTTTGCGATCGCGCGAGTTCTTGTAATGTTTCTCCCAAGCGTTGGGTAAAGGATTGAGCGATCTGCTCGGTTTCGCGGACTTCGGGCACCTGTTCCCGCCAGCAGGCTTGAATGCGGGCAACGATCTGCTCTCGACGTTCGGTGTTGAGGCTGCGACGACGGCTGAGAATATCTCGCAGGATCTCTGCATCGAGACGGGGTAAGGCTTGGTAGAGTTCGCTCGGATCGACGGCGATCTCTTCCACGAGGGTTTGCAGTTTTTGCCGAATGCCCGCATCGGTCAGTTTATCGAGGGAGGTATAGGTCAAATAGGCACTCAGTTTGGTCTGACCTTCCTCGATCGCCTTCTGAATTTCAGCCCGTCTCGCTTCAATCTGGGCGGCGCGGGTCTCGATGCAGGTTTCCAAGGCGGTTGCGACGGCGGGCAAGACATCGGGGGACAACTGGGTATTTTCTTGCAGCCAGAGGGTGAGGGTAGACGGATCCAGTTGAGCCTTCAACGTCAGAATGGCATCGGGGGCGGTCGCTTCCAAGAGAGACTCCAAAAGCTCGGCCAATGGCTCGGGGGCGATCGCTTCTGGGGGCAATGCCTCGATGTCTGCTTTAAACGCTAAACCCAACCGATCCAATTGCTCGGCGACGAGGGCTTCATTTCCTCGCGCGATCGCCTCCAGACGCAGGGCTTCGAGTTGAGCCGCAAGAGATTGAACGGTATCGGGTTCTAAATCGCCGCGCTGGTTTAAGATGCGAGTCAATGCGTCTAAATTTAAGAGATTGAGTTGACGCAGCATCTCGGTCGGATCGGCTTCGGGATCGTAAAACAAATTGGGAATATCTTCCTCGAGTACCGTCGGATTTAATTCCCAAGGGGCTGCCGAGAGGAGATAATTTTCCACATCTTCGGGAAGCACGCTCAGGGGTTCGACGGCTTTGCCCGTCAAGCGCTGGCGCAGTTGCTGAAACTGTCCCCAAAGTCGCGCCACATCCCATTCCGAGAGATCGACTTGCCCGAGCAGTTCGTTCAAGACTGCATCTGCATCTACCAGATCCAACATTGCCAGCAGCATTGCCGAGATGTCCGCGCCTTCTGCAATTCCCAATAGTTTGGACAAATTATCTTCGGTTGGCGTAGTGGATTTTTCTGCATCTCTCTCATTCTCTGCCATCTTCGGACTCTCTGTTTCTGCCTCGATACTCGAAGAGTCGGGTGCGCGAGCAACATCCGTTGCTTCGATTGGCTGAATCTTAGCAGTTTCCGCGATCGGCATCTGCTCGAGGAGTTTGACCAACTCCGCCGCCGGATTTTGTTTGGGGGCTTGGCTGCGAACCATCGTCCAAAGGGGTTCGAGGCGATCGAGAATTTGAGCAATTTCTCGTTCTGAAAACTGGGTATTTTGGTGGAGAAGCCGCCCCAAACTGTTGCGGTCTACTGCATCCAAGAGTTGCTGTCCCGCAATAGACTGGAGGGCGGGCAATGCCAGCATGGGCAACATCATCTCTTGAATGGGTTTGAGATCGAACTGTACTGGGGGGAGTCCCTTCAGATAGGTCTGAATGCGAGAATCCAGATTGAAATCCGCAAGGGCAGTCTGAATTTCTTGTTTGACTTTATCTTCCGTGACGGTGGGTTTGCGTCGAAATAACCGAGCGATCGCGCCGAATAATTGGCCAACTCCTTCTAAGGCTGCCCCGAATACCGTCTGCAAAATCGATCCGAGGGTGCGAGAACTCAGCCAAGTGAGAATCAAAAAATAAGCCGACCACAGTACCAACCCCGAAATTGCGCCGAGAATGGGGCGATCGACGCGACTGAGTTTGACCGCCAAAAAAGTGGCTGGCGCGATCGCGGCGATGATGGTCCCGGCTATTCCCAATCCGGCAATTAAGCTAATGGTATTGGAGGAATTGGAAGAGGGAGTTGCTTTCGCCAGCAAACCCCCGGGAGCAATCTGGGAAGCCCTCGCACTCCGTCCCCGTCGTTGAGACTTGCGCCGTCGAGATGCGGTTGGGGGAGGACTTTCCTCCATCGGTGTCGTGTCGGATAGCGCCGTCGTGTCTGCCTCTTCCATTTTCATCGCGAAACGAATCCCGAGGGCAATGAGTCCCCCGATAATTTCTAAATTGGCGACAATGAACTGAAAGCTAAAAGCCATTAACAGTCCGGCGAGCAATAGCGCGATCGTTTGGGATCCCGGTACGGCGATCGTGACTTGCTGAAGGGTCGTAGGTTCGGTCATTTCAGTAAACAGTAAAACCGTGGGATGGGCGGGAGAATTCTCAGCATTTTTCAATTCCCATGAATATTCCCTGCTTACTCTACAACAAAATAGTAAACAGGATAGAGATTGCCGTAGAACTCGTCCAAGCAGTTGCAAGATTTCGATAAATCTTTGCAATTTGTAATTATTCTATCGCCAAAACTCTTAAATTTTCCTTAATTAAAGTCGTGAGAGAGTATTGATGCGAACTCGTCACATTCTTAAAAAATTCTTTCGTTTTAAAGCGATCGAAGGGAGTTCGCCAAACATTTGTTTGTAATCACTGGAAAATTGCCCCATGTGCCAAAACCCGAAGCGAGTCGCGACATCCTGCACGCGGGTCGTTTGCGG
>JBFRWJ010000696.1:0-3603 GCA_051439525.1 Spirulina sp.
ATTTTTATCATTTGTTTTGTATTATAGTGGCTTTGAAAACATCAAGAAATTAGAAAACACTATAAAAAATCTAGTTGATTGGGATTTTTGCAGACTCAATTTATCTAGTTATAAAATTAGCATTGAATTGGTTCGACTTTGGCTAGTTAATAGTTTTTTTATCGATCAAGAAATTGAAGTTCTTAAAAAAAATTATATACAAGAAAATCTGGCCGAAGATCGTCTCCAACTCCAACAGCTCCTTCAATCTTATCAAAAATTATCACCTGATGTAGCAGTAAAACAAGAGACTGAATTACGAAGAGATTTGAGAGATTGGTTTACAACCTTGGGATATCGTTTTGAGGGTTATGAGGCGATCGAGAAAGAGTATTTTGAGTGGATTATTAATATTCCCGCACGACGGGGGTATGACCGCATTTTGGTGCGATGGGTGGATGGAGAAGCAGGAATTAACGATATTAATGAAGTGCGGGAAGTGGTGGCGACAAACAAGACGGATGAGGGATGGATTGTTGCACCCCGTCGGGTCAGTCGTGCGGCGAGAAATGAAGTCAAAAAGGAAGAGAATTGCAGTATTTTCTGCTACACGTTCGATGAGTTGTTGGATGATGTGGCAGAGTTTAGCGGTTATTTTGCTTGGCTGGAGAATGAGGTTAAAAGTCGCCAAGTCGATGCAACTTATGTATCGCTTGCTTGTACGAAAGAAGAGGTCGATCCCGATACTCATCAACGGATTGGAGTAAGTCATTATGAGGAGCAAGACGGTTGGATTGATGGTTATATCGATATGTGGTTAGACGATCCGACCAAGGAGCATATCTCTATTTTAGGGGAATTTGGCACGGGGAAAACATGGTTTGCTTTACATTATGCTTGGACGGCGCTAACCCAGTATTTAGAAGCAAAAAAACGAGGAATTGAACGTCCCCGTTTGCCTTTGGTGATTCCTCTGCGAGATTATGCCAAAGCGGTGACGGTAGAATCGCTTTTTTCTGAGTTCTTTTTCCGCAAGCACGAGATTGGTTTGCCGGGTTATTCTGCCTTTGAAAAACTCAATCGTATGGGTAAGTTATTATTGATTTTTGATGGCTTCGATCAGATGACTACACGAGTCGATCGCCAAGCGATGATGAATAATTTTTGGGAGTTGGCAAAGGTTGTGGTACCGGGTGCGAAGGTAATTTTGACTTGTCGAACGGAACATTTTCCGGAGGCGAAGGAAGGACGCAGACTGCTTAATGCGGAGTTAAAAGCGTCTACCTCTAACTTAACAGGGGAACCGCCACAGTTTGAGGTATTGGAGTTAGAAAAGTTTACAAACGAGCAGATCCGACAGGTGCTTTCCTTCCAGACAGAGGCGAAAACGGTAGAGAAGGTGATGGGAAACGAGCAGTTGTTGGATTTGGCACGTCGTCCGGGTATGATTGAGTTGATTTTGGAGGCGTTACCGGAGATAGAAGCGGGGAAAGCGATCGATATTGCGCGGATTTATTTGTATGCGATTCGGCGAAAGATGGAGCGAGATATTAAGACAGAACGCACGTTTACTTCCCTAGAAGATAAGCTATATTTTCTCTGCGAACTGTCTTGGGAGATGCTTTTAACAGATAAGAGGAGTTTAAATTATAGAGATTTTCCCGATCGCATTCGTCGTTATTTTGGAGCGGAGGTACAAGAGCAAAAAGATTTGGATCATTGGCATTATGATATGATGGGACAAACGATGCTGGTTCGCAATGCTGAAGGAGATTATTATCCCGCATATCGATCGCTTTTAGAGTTTTTTGTCGCTTTTAAGTTTGCAGCAGAGTTGGGGTTTTTGGCGGCAGATTTTGCAGAGATTGGGGATTTGTCTCGGTTTGAGATGCGATCGGATTTGCGAGAGTCGTTTGGTAAAATGCCTTTAACAAAGTCAGTAATTGATTTAATGTTACCAATGTTAGAATCTGGAGAAGAAATAAAGAAAAAGCTATTAGAGATTGTAAGAAGTGCAAGAGGCAAAACAGAGGAAGAAGTGGGATATTTAAAGGAAAATGCAATGATATTATTGAAATACATGAGATCGCACCACTAAATATAAAATCCCGATCGCTGAATTCGGCTGAACAATATATGGCAAATAGCGATCGCTTAAGCAATCCGCGCTTCAGAAGGTAACTATTCAATTCTAACAACATGAATTAAAGCAATATGTTCGACGCGATCGCCGTCTGGAATTCCCAAACTTGCTAAGATAAAAGCGATCGCATTTCTTCCCCAAGTGATATGATTGTCGCAACTGCAAAACTCAATCTCCAAGATTTCCTCAAATTACCCAACATTGACGAGTCTCCTACTTGGGAACTGCTAGACGGACGGGCAATACAAAAACCCATGCCAACAATCTACCACAGTACCATCCAAAAACGTTTAGTTGCCCTCATCGACGCTTCAGAATCCCCCTACGAAGACTTTCCCGAACTGCGCTGCATTCTCGATACTCAATCTGTCGTTCCCGATATTACCATTATCCACCGAGACCAAAAACCGATAGGCAATGTCCCCCTCGAAGTTGCTCCCCCTTGGATTGTAGAAATTCTCTCTCCCAACCAAAGTACCACCAAACTCATTGCCAAAATTCAATCTTGCTTGCAAGCCGGAAGTCAACTCGCCTGGCTCATCGATCCGACCGAACAAATTGTTATGGTATTGCAATCTGGCGATCGCTTTAGCTTGTATCGAGACCGCGATCGCTTACCCGTTTTAGAAAACTTAAACCTTTCTCTCACGTCAGAACAAATGTTCAATTGGTTGCAATAATCGTTTTTTACATTGTTTAAAAGTCCTCCCGTTCCAGTCGACGTAACTCTCGTTGTGCTAACCAATATCCCACCCATAATCCCAATAAACTGCAAATCATATCCAACCAACTAAACGTGCGATAGGGGGCAAAGGATTGGATATATTCTTCGACAACAGTAATTATACCAAAAATCAAAGCAAAGAGGGAGATGCGATACCCCATTAACGTTAATTTTCGACCGCGAAGAACCCGATCGCCTAAATAACTTGCCGTCCCGTATAAAATAAAATGACCGAGAAGATCGTGATAGGGGATATAGTGTAAATATCTCGGTAAACTATTCGTATAAGCGAAAAAACCAATCATAAACAACGTCGCTGCATAAACCAATGCAGCCAATAACCAACCGAAACTAATGGGATGTCGTGCTTTCATCTTGAGAAGCCAAAATGGGTTTGCATTTCCTTTTGACTTCCTCCTTCAACTCCTCTTGGAGTAATTCCGCAAGATGAATCGGAGAATTTCCCACTGGGATGCCAACGCGATCGCATTAACGAAAACAGAAAACCGAAATCATCCTTCTGCCTTTAGCAATTGCGCATATTCATCAATACCTTCTTCTGCCAGTTTGCGATCTTCCTCTGCAAACTCTTGATAAAGATTGGCAACATGAGCTAAATTAAAATCGGTTTGATGGTTCAATCGAGAGCTAAACTTTAGAAAACTGATAAAGTTAGCAACTTCCTGAAGTTGTTCTTCATCTAGCATTTCTATCTCTCGCTCTATTTTGTCCTTCAGTTTTAGATTCTCAATCATCT
>JBFRWJ010000697.1:0-9434 GCA_051439525.1 Spirulina sp.
CGTTTGATGTCATCTGGACTGGCATCGCGGGAGATATCGAGAATGTCGTAGTAGTCGCCTGCCATATGTGCCGATCTGTTGGGTGTGCAATTTCAATTATCAATTATCAATTATCAATTATCAATTGGGAAATCAATCAACGGGTTCGTAATCCGTCGCCGCCACTTGCTCGTCATCGTCAAAATCAAAGCTAAAGTCGTCTTCGTCAATTTCTCCCCCTTCCTCGTCCGCGAGAATTTCCGTAGGTTGTTCGCTGACTGGCGTGTCGGCGACTTCTACTTGCTCGAATTCTTCGCTCGTTCCCTGATTAGCACGATTGTACAAGTCAGTTCCCACTGCCAACACGGCCTGTTTGAATTCGTCGAGTTTTTCTTTGATTTCCTCGATACTGAGAGCGTCGTCGGTTAGGGCAGCATTTAACTCTGTCCGTTTCTGGGCCGCTCGCACTTTCAGATCTTCGCGAATCAAATCGGCATTTTCTTTCAGGGTGGTGTCGTGGGTGTAAGCGATGCTGTCGGCCTGATTCTTCAAGTCTACCAGTTCCATGCGCCGACGGTCTTGTTCGGCATAGCGATCGGCTTCCGCGCGCATTCTTTCGACTTCTGTGTTACTCAGGCCTCCCGTGTTGGTAATTCTGACGCTTTGTTCTTTGCTCGTGGCTTTGTCTTGGGCCGAAACTTGAAGAATGCCGTTGACATCGATTTCAAAACTGACCTCGATTTGCGGTACACCCCGAGGAGCCGGCAAAATGCCGGTGAGGAGGAATTTGCCCAAACTTTTATTGTCCCGTGCCATTGCCCGTTCCCCTTGGAGAACGTGGATTTCTACGGAGGTTTGTCCGTCGATCGCCGTGGAAAAGACTTGGGATTTGCTGGTGGGAATGGTGGTATTGCGATCGATGATTTTGGTAAAGACTTCCCCGAGGGTTTCGATGCCCAAGGATAAAGGCGTGACATCGAGGAGGAGGAGATCTTCCACTTCTCCCCCTAAAACTCCGGCTTGAATGGCCGCGCCGATCGCGACGGCTTCATCGGGGTTGACGGAGCGATCGGGTTCTTTGTTAAAGAATTTCCGAATCGCTTTGCCAATCGAGGGAATGCGGGTGGAACCGCCCACCATGATAATGCGATCGATCTCGTCGGGTTTGAGGTCGCTATCTTTGAGGGCCTGTTTGACGGGGAGAACCGTGCCTTTAATCAGTTCGAGGGCGAGTTCCTCAAATTTGGAGCGCGCTAAATCCGTTTCGAGATGTTTTGGCCCGGTTTCGTCGGCGGTGATAAAGGGGAGATTGATGGAAGTGCTGCCCACGCTAGAGAGTTCGATTTTGGCTTTTTCTGCTGCTTCTCGCAGGCGTTGCAGCGCCATTTTATCGCCACTAATGTCTACCCCTTCTTTTTCTCGAAAATTCTCGATCATCCAGCGCACGATGACATTATCGAAGTCGTCGCCCCCGAGATGATTGTTTCCCGAAGTCGCTTTCACTTCAAATACCCCATCTCCGAGTTGGAGAATGGAAACGTCAAAGGTTCCTCCCCCCAAATCAAACACGAGAATGTGTTGATCTTGGTCTTGTTTCTCCAACCCGTAGGCGAGAGATGCGGCAGTGGGTTCGTTAATAATGCGCAGGACTTCCAAGCCGGCGATGGTTCCCGAATCTTTCGTTGCCTGTCGTTGGGCATCGGTAAAATAAGCCGGGACGGTAATGACAGCTTGGGTAACCGGTTCTCCCAAAAACTGCTCGGCATCCGTTTTGAGCTTTTGCAAAATCATGGCCGAGATTTCTTGGGGGGTGTAGTTTTTGCCGCGAATTTGCACGTCTACCGTTTCGTCCCGGCCTTTGACGCATTTGTAAGGTACGCGAGAGCGTTCTTCTTCCGTATCGTCCCAACGACGACCGATAAAGCGTTTGATGCTGTAGACGGTATTTTCGGCATTGGTGACAGCCTGACGCTTGGCAAGCTGTCCGACCAAACGCTCCCCTGATTTGCCAAAACCGACCATGCTGGGGGTGGTACGGCCCCCTTCGCTGTTCTGAATGACGATGGGTTTCCCCCCTTCAAGAACGGCAACGCAACTATTTGTAGTGCCCAGGTCGATACCGATGACTTTTCCCATAGCGATCGGGTTTTATAAGTTTGCAAGAGACTAGTTGAGGTTTTATCAGTTAATCAGTGAGTCAGTTACCAGTTATTAGCTATTAGTTATCCTTCAACTGTTCGCTGTTTACTGTTCGCTGTTTACTGTTTACTGTTCCGATGGGCTTTCACTTCCCGATTTAGAGTCTATATTACCCTCAGTTGAGGGATTTGTTTCTTCCTCTGGAGCGGCAGCAACTTTAACCATGGCGTGGCGCAAAACGCGATCGCCGATCATATAGCCGCGAACCAATTGTTCGATCACGGTTCCTTCGGGATATTCGGCGGTTTGTTCCCTTAACATGGCTTCGTGATAATTGGGATCGAATTCCTTCCCTTCGGGGCGCATGGCCGACACGCCCAAGCGTTTGAGACAATCGACTAAATTTTTATAAACCCCTTGATAACTTTTATGAATTGCCATTTCTCCGTCATTGGCCGGGCGAATTTGCGATCGCGCCCGCTCGAAATTATCCACCACGGGTAAAAGTTCGGTGATGGTATTGCGCTTCGCAAAAATTTCCAGTTCTTCTTTCTCTTTTTGCGTCCGCTTGCGAAAATTATCAAAATCGGCGGCAATTCTCACCGATTGTGCTTTCACTGATTCGGCCTGTTCGGTTTGCTTGGCGAGTTGTTGTTTGAGAGACTCGATTTCGAGCTGTAAGGCTTCCATAATTTGGACTTGTGCCGCTTGCACTTGAGGAGGGGGCTCGGCAATGGTGGCTTGGCGAGTCTCTCCAGGGATTTCCTCTCCAGCCATTTCCTCTCCAGCCATTTTGGGTTGGGGTTGTGAAGTTTCCCCACTCGGGGTTGGCTCGTCTAATTCGAGGTCTTTGAGTTCGAGGTTTTCTAAGGTGGGTTCGTCTCCATCGCCATTTTCCTTGTTTTCCGGGGCAGCGCTTTCCGAACCATCGCCTCGCCATTCAACTTCGGACTCCTCAGCAGCTTCTTCTGATGCTGCCGCACTATGAGCCGAACTTTTAGGGGGAGCACTTTCTGGGGGAGAATTTTCTCCGGGTGAATTGTTTTCTGGCTTGTTATTTTCCTTCACCCTATCTTCAGATGAATCTAAGGCTTCATCTGGATGTTCTAAGGTTGCTTCTGACTGCTTTTGGTCGTCGATCATCGTCCCTTAAGTTTTGCCTGAATAAATTGAATGTCGCCAACTGCTGCTGCAGTACGTTCGGGAAACAGAACTTAGCTGCTGGCCTCGTTCGCGTTTTTCGGGGGAACGCTTTACTCTATTTTGAATATCATACCCTCCTTTCTTTCTCCTGACCTTATCTCTTGTCAAGATTTCTTTTGGGGCGGGATGATTTGGCTCTCCTTGGCGATCGAACCCTACCCTTGGGGACGAGAAGATTGGTTGTTTCAGGGATCTCCATTTTTTGCAGCCAATTTATTTACAAAACTTAGCACAAAAATGCGAATTTTTCTCTGATTCAGAATAAATCTGTCTCCAGTGTCAAAATTCAAAGTTATGATCGGGATAGTTGAGGGAATCCCAGAATGCTTCCCAAAGCGCGATCGCTCTTTCGGGTTTAATAAAATGAGTGCGAGTCGAATCCCCCCGATCGATTCTCCTCTCGAGCAGGGCTTTCGTAATTTCCCCTCGCGTTGGGGGAATGCTTTAAGAAAGCCCGGGAGAGGGAGCAGGAAAAATTTAACCGAATCTCCCCCTTCCCCGCCCGAATCCCATCATTTTGTCAGGCAATCCGTCACTCACCGACTATGACCCAATCTACACCCAGAACCTCGCGGCGTTCCCGCGCGCTGACAATTCGCAATGATTTTTCCCCCTTCGGCAACAAAATCATTCAAGCGGGATTTGCCAATAACGAACAGATGAAGCAGGCCCTCGCCGAAACGCGCAAAACCGGTCGTCCTCTCACCGAGGCGATCGAAAACGTTACGGGCCGCCAACTAACGCCAGAGTTACAGCGTCAATACAAAAAGCAACAACTTTTCGAGTTAAAAATTCTCTACGGGGTGGACTCCCTCGATCCGGAAATCGATGCCACCGCCAACAATCAAATGTCAGAATTGATTGAGGAATTGATTCCCATTGATGTTTGTCGCCGCCACCAACTCGCTCCCCTAACTAAAACCGAGGGAGATCCCCCTTCGGTTTTAGTGGCAATGGTCAACCCCGATAACCTAGAAGCGCAAGATGATTTGGGACGCATTCTCCGTCCCCAAGGCATCAAACTCCAACGCATGGTGATCACGCCCCAAGATTATCAAGAGCTTCTGGATAAATATTTAGACGAACAAGTGAAACGGGAACGGCAGAAAGAAGATGCCAAAGCCGTTGATGTGAGCGGACTCGTGGATGATTTGGGAAATCTCGAAGATGCTCCCGATGAAAACGAAGACGATTTGGGGGCAGAACAGGATGCCCAAGGCGCGCCCATTGTCAATTTAGTCAATAAAATCTTAATGCGGGCGCTCAACGAAGACGTATCCGACATCCACATCGAGCCCCAAGAAGAAGAACTGCGAGTGCGCTTCCGTAAAGATGGGGTTTTGCAGCAGCCCTTCCCTCCCGTCCCCAAAAAAGTCGCCCCTGCTGTTGCCGCGCGTTTTAAAATCATGGCCGAGTTGGACATTGCGGAAAAACGGATGCCCCAAGACGGGAAAATTCGTCGGATGTACAAGGGACGCAAAGTTGACTTTCGGGTGAGTACCCTACCCAGTCGCTACGGGGAAAAAGTCGTCCTGCGGATTTTGGATAACTCGGCCACGCAATTGGGATTGGATATCCTTATCACTCACGAAGAATCCTTGGAGTTGGTGCGAGAAATGGCCAGTCGTCCCTTCGGCTTGATTTTGGTCACCGGACCCACGGGATCGGGAAAATCCACCAGCTTGTATTCCATCTTGGCCGAACGAAACGATCCGGGGGTGAATATCAGTACCGCAGAAGACCCAATCGAATATTCCTTGGATGGCATTACCCAAGTTCAAGTCATTCGCGAAAAAGGCATGGATTTTGCCTCCATTCTGCGCTCTTTTCTGCGACAAGATCCCGACGTGATTTTGGTGGGAGAAACGCGAGATAAAGAAACGGCAAAAACGGCAATTGAAGCGGCGCTCACGGGTCACTTGGTTCTCACCACCCTACATACCAACGATGCTTCCGGCGCGATCGCCCGTCTCGATGAAATGGGGGTCGAACCCTTCATGATTTCCGGCGCGCTGCTCGGGGTGTTGGCACAACGCTTGATGCGGCGAGTTTGTCCTGAATGTCGTATCCCCTACCAACCCACTCGCGAAGAATTGGCGCGATACGGAATGTCTGCTTCTCAAGATGGCGAACTCACCTTTTACAAAGCTAACTTTGTTCCCCCCGACCAACGTAACGCAGACACCTGTAGTAAATGCGGCGGCGTCGGCTATAAAGGCCGGGTGGGGGTTTACGAGGTGATGAAAATTACAGAAGACCTACAAATGCTGATTAACAGTGGCGCACCCACCGAACGCATTAAAGAAAAGGCCGTTGAGGAAGGCATGATTACTCTGCTGGCTTATAGTTTGAATTTGGTCAAAGAAGGTCGCACAACCCTAGAAGAAGTCGATCGCGTGACCTTTACCGATGCTGGATTGGAAGCCGAATTAAAAGCCAAGCGCAAGAGTGGTTTAACTTGTCGGACTTGCTCGGCAGAATTGCAGCCGGACTGGGTAGATTGTCCCTACTGCATGACTCCCCGTTTTACAGATTAATCGGGGAATAGGGAGTAGGATTGGTCTATTTCCAACAACCAACACCTAACAACCAACAACCAATAACTAACAACCAACACCCAATAACCAACAACCAATAACAAATAACGAAAAATAACGAATTTGGAGCAAGACTTATGGAATTAATGATTGAAGACGTATTGGAACAGTTGGTAGAAATGGGCGGCTCTGACGTTCACATTCAAGCCGGAGCGCCAATTTATTACCGCATTAGCGGCAAACTGCAACCCATCGGCGAGGAACCTCTAACTCCCCAAGAGGCACAAAAGCTAATTTTTAGCATGTTGAATAATAAGCAGCGCAAAGAAGTCGAGCAAAACTGGGAATTGGATTCTTCTTATGGGGTGAAAGGTTTAGCACGTTTTCGTCTCAATGTTTACAAAGAACGGGGGTGCTGGGCAGCCTGCATGCGGGCTCTCTCTTCTAAGATCCCCAATTTCGATATGTTAGGCTTGCCCGATATCGTGCGAGAAATGTCCGAACGCCCTCGGGGCATGGTGTTAGTAACCGGACAAACCGGCTCGGGCAAAACGACAACAATGGCAGCGATGCTCGACTTGATCAATCGGACTCGCGCCGAACACGTTCTCACGGTAGAAGACCCGATTGAATATGTATTTCCCAATATTAAAAGCCTGTTCCACCAACGGCAAAAAGGAGAAGATACCAAGAGTTTTAGTAATGCGCTTAAAGGTGCCCTCAGACAAGACCCAGATATCATTCTAGTGGGGGAAATGCGGGATTTAGAAACCATTTCCCTCGCTGTCTCCGCCGCAGAAACGGGACACCTCGTCTTTGGAACCCTGCACACTAACTCCGCCGCCGGAACGATCGATCGCCTCTTAGACGTATTTCCTCCAGAACAACAACCGCAAATTCGGGCACAAATGTCTCAATCTCTTTTAGCGGTTTTCAGTCAATGTCTGGTCAAAAAAGCCAATCCCAAACCCGGGGAATTCGGGCGATCGATGGCCCAAGAAATTATGGTCGTGACTCCCGCAATCGCCAACCTCATTCGTGATGGGAAAACTGCCATGATTTATTCCTCTATTCAAACCGGAATGAAATTGGGAATGCAAACGATGGAACAAGCCTTAGGCGATCTAGTTAAGAAAAATATTGTTTCTTACGAAGAAGCAATGGGAAAAAGCGGTAAACCCGACGAATTACAACGTCTCGTTGGTGCGGGAGGAGCTGGTAAAAGACGTTAATTGTTATTTGTTGTTTGTTGTTTGTTATTTGTTGTTTGGCGAATGCTAACGCTATAACTAATAACTAATAACCAATAACTAATAACCAATAACCAATAACCAATAACCAATAACCAATAACTAATAACAATGCCTACATTTGTTGCTGAAGTTAAGGATGCCAAAGGTAATCTTGTCAAAGAAAAGGTGGCAGCCACCTCCCAAGAACAGGCTCGCATGATTCTCCAGAATCAGTACAGTAGCGTTGGCGAAATTAAACCGGCAGGCTTGAATCTAGATTTAGCCAGCCTGTCTGAAAAGCTCACCAGCGTCAGCGTTAAAGATAAAGCTGTCTTTTCCCGTCAATTTTCCGTCATGGTTAATGCCGGAGTTGCCATGGTGAGGTGCTTAGGGATTCTCACCGATCAGTGTCCCAATCCCAAGCTCAAAAAGGCACTCACGGGAATTAGCGCCGACGTACAGCAGGGGGTGAGTCTTTCCGAATCCATGAGAAAGTATCCCGAGTGTTTTGACAAGCTCTACGTTGCGATGGTGGATGCCGGAGAAGTTGGGGGGGTTTTAGATCAAGTGCTAGACCGACTGGCGGTTTTGCTAGAGAATATGCAGCGCCTTGCCAACCAAGTCAAATCTGCAATGTCCTATCCCGTTGCCGTGGGTTCTTTAGCCGTGATTGTTTTCTTTGCCATGACAATCTTTTTGATTCCCATTTTTGCCGGGATTTTTACAGAGTTGGGAACGGAATTGCCAGCGCTCACTTCTTTGATGTTGTGGCTGAGCGATCGCTTTATCCCGGTTAAGGATGGAGCACTAGACAGCGATTGGTGGTTTTGGCCGGTCTTTCTGGGTTCGATCTTTGGGGGCTCGATTGCCTACAGCGCTTACTATAAAACTCCCCAAGGACAGCTAGTCATTGACAGATTCTTTTTAAAAGCGCCCTTATTTGGCGATTTGAATCAGAAAACGGCTGTGGCGCGATTTTGTCGGATTTTTGGCACCCTGACGCGATCGGGAGTTCCTATTCTCAATTGTATGGATATCGTGCGGGATATTGCTAACAATAAAGTGATTGAGAACTCCATCGAACGAGCAAAAGCTGAAATTCAACAAGGGGGAATGATTAGTGTTGCCTTAGAAAAAGAAGGAGTATTTCCTCCCCTCGCCATTCAAATGATGAGTATTGGTGAAGAAACCGGGGAATTAGACTCGATGATGATGAAGGTGGCAGACTTTTACGAGGACGAAGTCGAACAGGCAGTGAAGGCTTTAACCAGTGTCATCGAACCGTTAATGATGGTTGGGGTTGCGGGAATTGTTGGTGTAATCTTGCTGTCAATGTATTTGCCCATGTTTGCCGTGTTTGATGAATTAGGTTAGTGAAAGATTATGTCTGTCAAACAGTTTGCTTACGAAACCCTCCTGACGCAATATAGCGATCGCGATGGCGCGATCGCCCTCCTGCGGCAATATCGACCTTATTTGGAAATGATTCCCAGTTTGCGCCGTCCCCTCGAGAGCGTCCTCGTTTTACCGCTTCCGGTGGCGCGCATTCGCCAAAGCAAAACGGGAGAAAACGCGCACAACCGCTTTACTCCCAATACGGCGATGCAGTTACCTTGCGATCTGGCGATTCTCATGTGCGATCCGGAATGGAAGGTTAAAATGGGACCGGAAATTTTGGTGTTCATTCATCGTCCCCATGAAGATTTTTCCGATCTCTTGATGCGCTGGCGACAGACTCAGATTTATTTGGATAAGGATTATGAATGGTTGATGCCTCACTGTTACGAGGATATTATTTGTGAGGGAACGGATAAGTTGTATCCTCTGTTTGTTCTTTCTTCTGAGAGTCCCAGTCGCATTCTCAAAGGTTTGGCTGGTGCTCACCTCCCCTATGTCGTTCAGTCTACCCCCCAGATGCCTTTTGAAGACGCACCCATTGAATCTTTAACGGTTGAGGATGGTTTGGAGATTGAAGAGTGGGAGTGAATTCAAAATTCAACAGGTTGGTTGGATAGCGATCGAGGGATGCTGAATGCGATTGCTGCATCCTCCAACCTCAAAATGCAAAAAGGCGATCGCTACGCTTCTCATCCCTAATTCCTCGATTTGGAATATCTCTATCAATTGATGCGCGATCGCCCTTTCAAAACCCCGTTCGTCTTTTACTGTGAAGCGGTAGCAATAAAACTATTGACTTCTATAAATTTACGTAAGTAAATACTCTTATTTGGGTAAAAATTGATTGAGAAACGCCATCGCACTTCCCCTAATATAGGATAATTAATTCTAGGGTATTCTTCTCTAGTGATTCTATACATAAATAAAGTGTGAATGGGAGCTAGTT
>JBFRWJ010000698.1:0-11137 GCA_051439525.1 Spirulina sp.
GGTCTTTTGTGCCTGTTGGAAGAAGCCATCGTGGAGCAGTCCGGAAGGAAGGGGCGCTTCTGTTTGGTTGCTTTGCCGTTGAATGTCGAGTTGGGGAATGTGCAACTGTCGCCCTTGCTCTTCCCAAGCACTCTCCACCGTCGCCAAACGCTGAATGAGGATTTCATTGGCGGCAAACATGGCATCGAGAACGCCCTCGGGAAAGGCTTCGTCCACGCAGTCCCACGCGATCTCTAAGGTCTCTCCATCCTCATAAACTTGGTAGTCGAGAATCACTTGGGGCGTTTGACTGATGCCGTAGGTCAACGGACCGAATTTCGAGATTGCGGGAATTTTCGCCTCGGCTCCATCTTGAATTAGGTTGCTGGTAAACACGATGGGCATGAGAACTGACGAACCATCGCCTTGCAGTCGGTTCAGTTCTCGCAATAAAGTTACGCCACTGACTGTATTGCGATCCAAATCTTCCCAAAGTTGTTTTTGCAAGCGTTGGGCGCGAACGATCAAAGACTCTCGCTCTTGACAGTCGATCGCCAACAGGACGAGAGAGGTAAAATCTCCCACGATGCGATCGATCTCTTCGTGAACGGGAAGGCGGTTGAAAAGCGTCAGATTGAGGGTAAAGCAGGATTTTCCGCTCCAAGCGGCCAAAACTTCCGCAAATACTGCTGCCAACAAGCCCGAAGGGGTAAGATTGAGTTGACTGGCACGTTGCTTTAAAGGCTGCCACAATTCCGGGGAGACGCGATGGGAACGACGATGAAAACGAACTCCCTTTAAGGTCGCTAGGGGCTGGGCTAGAGGGAGATCTGGGGCGGGAGGCAGTTCGCACAGCCGCTGCTGCCAATAGTCAAAGGCCCGTTGATAGCGATCGCTCTCTTTTAACGATTCCAAAGCACCAACATAATCCCGGAAGGAAACAGGGAGGGGCGGCAGTTCGAGATCGGGAGTGTGATAGAGTTCGTAGAGTTCTCGAAATAATATTTCCGCACTGCCCAAGTCAACCATGAGGGCATCAAAACTCAGGTGCAGCCGGACGCGCTCGTCGTCCATCACCGTCGCGCAAATTTCAAATAGCGGCCAGCGATCGCTCTCGATGACTTGGTGAGAGAGGCGATCGCGAATGTCTGCGAGGGTCCTGTTAACTTCGGTTTGCGATTTTCCCCGCACGTCGCGAACTTCAACCTGATAGGGAGGAACTTCTGCCAGAATTTGCTGTTGTCCGTCGGGACGGACGATTGCCCTTAACATTTCGTGGCGATCGATCAAACGCTGCCACGCGCGGTTATAACGGGGAATATCCAGAGAAACGGTATCGATTTCTCCATAAAAGTGAGTGGCAACGTCTCCCAATTCAAATCCTTGCTGGCGACCGATCCAATAGGCCTGTTGAACTTCAGTGAGAGGAAAAGGATCGTTGCGTCCTTGCAGATCGGGAACGATTTGGGGAAGCGGTGTTGTTACGGTTGACTCCGAGGCGTTGGCATCGATAATTTCTGCTAAACCCGCAATCGTGGGAGAATTGAATAATTCGCTTAAGAGAATCTCCGTTGCCAAGGTTTCACTCAATTTGGCAACCAAACGAGTTGCCAAGAGAGAATGACCCCCCAAGGCGAAAAAGTCATCGCGAACCCCAATCGGAGCAATGCCCAAATAGTTTTCCCAAATTGCCGTGATTTGTTGTTCCCTCGCATTTCTCGGTGCAAGATAAGGGGTATCCAGTTGAGGTCGAGAATGTGAGGTTTTTAAATCAAGAGGGCGATCGGCTGGTTTTTCTGGCAAACTCGGTAATAAATCCTCGAGGGAAACAATCGCGCGGGAGAGAGAAGCGCCCAAGACGCGACCAAAAATATCAACTCCTTCCTCGGGCAACAATCCATCGGCAAATTTTGCACCAGCAGGAGAAATGGGGGGTTCTTTGGTCTTGGCAGTTTTGTCTCGATCGTATTGAACGACCCGCGTCGCCATGCCCACTTCTCGCCAAACATCCCAGTTAATCGCTGCGGTAAATAGACCGTCGGTTGCGGTTTTATAGTCAGCAAAAGCATCGAGAAAAGCATTCGCTGCGACATAATCAACTTGACCGATCGCCCCTTTCACTGAAGCGATAGAAGAACATAAAACAAAGAAATCGAGCGGCCAATCCTTGACGATCGCATCGAGAACGAGAGTTCCCCAAACTTTAGGGGCGAGAACTGCTCGGGCGCGGGTTCGGGTTTGGTGCTGGATGAACCCCCCGTGCAGAACGCCCGCCGCATGGACGATCCCATCGAGCGCCCCGCATTTTTGGCGAAATTCGCCGATCGCCTTTTCCATGGCAGAGCGATCGCAGACATCGGCCCGAGCGATGCTCACTTGCGCTCCAAGGCGTTCCAATTCTCGGACGGCGCGGATTTTCTCGGCGATCGCTTCATCCCCTTGCCAAGTTTCCCATTCTTGTCTCGGCGGCAAGGCAGAACGCCCAGTTAAGAGAAGTTTGACTTTCGCTGTTTTAGCCAAATAGCGAGCCAAAACCAAACCGATACCGCCCAAACCTCCCGTAATTAAGTAAGCCCCTCCTGCTTTAATTTGGGGAGGTTGGGGTGTCTCTTCAAGGCTGACCCGGGTAAAGGTTTGCAACCATCGCTCCCCTTGGCGATAAGCAGAGATAGGATCGGAAGCGGTTAATTCTTTTAATAATTGGGTAGCCGCTCGCTGACTATCATTTAATGCAGAGATATCGAAATCGATACTGCGACAGGTGAATTTAGGATATTCCAAGGGAAGAACCTTCACCGCCCCCAGCACGGTAGCGCTTTCGGGATGCACCACTGCCTCGGGGGTCACGGGCTGCATATTGTTGGTGACGACGTTAATCTGTAAAGGTTGACTCCATTTTTGCCTTCCCGCAGCCCGAGCGATTTCCAGCAAACTGAAAAAGCCGAGATCCTGACTCCGTTCGATCGCCTCCCATCCCTTTTCAGGATAGCCCTGAGAGTCGATCGTCCAGAGATGAATGACATGGGTGGGGAGCAGATCGCGATCGCGCAGATCGGTAAATAAGGCCTCGTAATCTTCAGAGGAACGGGGATCGATCGTATAGTCTTTTTGACCGCGTCGGCTGAAGCGATCGCCAATATCTACGGCGATCGCCGTTTTTCCTTGATTTCGCAACCGTTGCAGCAAATGCTCTCCCAAACCGCAACGATGGCTAAAAACCAGCACTCGCTCTAAGTTTGCTTCCTTTTCGACCTTTTCTAAAGGGGCGCGCTGCCATTGCGGTGCGTACAACCAGTCCTGCGGTCGGCGTTCCTTGGCAGAGTGGTGGGGTTTGGCGGTCGGTTGGGGTGCATCGACCCAATAGCGCTGGCGCTCGAAAGGATAGGTGGGTAACGGCAGGCGATCGCGCTTCTCCTCCCGATAAAATCCCGACCAGTCCACCTCGACCCCTGCCAGCCAAAGGCGACCGAGGGCGCTTAACAGGCATTTTTCCGAGGAGATGGGGTCTTTGGGATGGGGGAGAGAGGGAATAATAACTCGTCCGCTTCCTTGCTGCTTGACGAGGGTACTGGCGGTTTTTCCGGGGCCGACCTCGAGGAAAATCGAACGTTCATCCCGCAAGAGTTCCCCGACTCCCTCCGAAAAGCGGACGGTTTGACGCAAATGCCGTCCCCAATATTGGGGATCTGTGGCTTGCTCGGGGGTCAGTTGCTTCCCCGTGATGTTGGAAATGATGGGAATTTGGGGGGGATGGAGGGAAATGCCTTCTAAATAGCGAACCAACGGCGCGATCGCCCCTTCCATTAGAGGCGAGTGGAAGGCGTGAGATGTATGCAAAGGACGGCAAGCAATTCCTGCCTTCTGCAAGCGATTTTGCAGCGCTTCGATCGCGGCACCCGGCCCGGAAATGACGCTGAGTTGGGGGGCGTTGCAGACCGCCAGAATCAAATCGTCGTTCAAATAGCTTTTAATCTCGCGCGCGCCCAATTCTACGGAAAGCATAGTTCCTGGCGGACAGTCTTGCATCAGGCGACCGCGAAGGGCGATGGTGGCTAAAGCCTCTTCAAGCGAAAAGACTCCCGCCAAACAAGCCGCCACGTATTCTCCGAGACTGTGACCCAATAATGCCTGCGGACGCACCCCCCAAGACATCCACAGGCGAGCGAGAGAATATTCGATCGCAAAAAGGAGGGGTTGGGCGATCGCGGTTTGCTTGAGGAGTTCTGCGGCTGCTTTTGGTTGTTCTTCTGAGGGATAGAGGAGTTGGCGCAGATCGGTTTCGAGATGGTTTTGCAAAATCTCGAAACAGCGATCGCACGCTTGGCGAAAGACAGGCTCGCTTTCGTAAACCTCTCGTGCCATATTGAGATGCTGGGAACCCTGTCCCGGAAAGAGAAAGACGACGGAGGGATTATCCGAGGCCGGGGTTGCCGACAGGGCCCCGTTGCTTAACGTGGCGATCGCCCCTTCGGCATTCTCCGCGACGACAGCGCGACGGTGGGGAAATTCTCGCCGTCCGACTTGTAAGGTATAAGCAATATCGGCGAGATTGCTCTCGGCGTGGGTTGTTAAAAACCCGACTAAATTTTCCGTTGCCGTTTCTAGTGCTGTCGGGGTTTTGGCCGAGAAGAGCAGTAATTGCCAAGGTCTCGAAGGACTGGCCGGCGCGAGAGGGGGCGCTTCTTCTAAAACAAGATGGGCATTCGTGCCGCCGATCCCAAAGGAACTCACCCCCGCGCGACGGGGACTGCCATTGCGCGTCCATTCTTGGAGCTTATCGTTAACGTAAAAAGGACTATTGGCAAAATCAATGCGCGGGTTGGGTTGGGAAAAATTGAGAATGGGGGGAAGAAGTTGGCGATCGAGGGCGAGAATGGTCTTGATCAAACCTGTAATTCCCGCCGCCGCATCTAAATGTCCGACATTGGTTTTCACCGAACCGATCGCGCAATACCCCTTGCGATCGCTACGGCTGCGAAAGGCGCAGGTCATGGCGGCAATTTCGATGGGATCTCCCATTGCCGTTCCCGTCCCGTGGGTTTCCAGATAAGAGATCGTTTCTGGCTCCACTTCTGCCATTAATTGTGCGGCTTGAATCGCTCGAATTTGACCCTCTTCACTCGGTGCCGTATAACCCACCTTAAGAGCGCCATCGTTATTGATGGCCGAACCTTTAATGACCGCATAAATGCGATCGCGATCGGCGATCGCGTCTTCCAATCTTTTGAGAACAACAACACCAATACCGTTACCTCCCACCGTACCATCGGCTTTCGCATCAAAGGCTTTACAATGACCATCAGCAGACACGATTTCATCGGGAGATAAAGTCAGTCCGCTTTGGGGAATTTTGACGGCAACACCCGCCGCTAAAGTCATATCGCATTCCCCCGCCAACAAACTTTGACAGGCTAAATGAACGGCAACCAACGAACTCGAACAAGCCGTTCCCACGCTCACGCTCGGTCCGGTCAAATCTAACTTATAAGAAACGCGAGTGGCCAGATAATCTTTATCCACCCCCACTAAAGTTTGCAGAAAACCTCTCGATTCCATTAAATCCGGATTGGGGGCTAAATTATAGAGTAAATAAGTCCCCATCCCGACTCCCGCATAAACGCCAATCGGTCGCTTCTCCCTTTGGGAATCATAACCGGCATTTTCTAAGGCTTCCCAAGCACATTCTAAAAACAAGCGGTGTTGCGGATCCATTGTTTCCGCCTCTCGGGAATTGAACCCAAAAAAGGAGGCATCAAACAGGTCTACATCCTCAAGAATGCCGCCGGCTTCGACCTTTTGCGCGGGTCGATCGCCATTGCCTTCTGAATCGGGAAAAACCGAAATCAATTCGATACCGTCTATCAGGTTTTTCCAAAAACTTTCAATGTTTTGACTCTTGGGAAAGCGTCCCGAAAGACCGATTACTGCTATTTCTAATCCTGTAGTTTCAGAGGTTGAATTCATCGTTAGATTGCAAGTTATAGATATTAGCTGGATGGAAGGGTTGAGATTTTCTGGCGATCGCTATCTCGATCTTTTAAATCTTTGTTTGAGACGATTCTTTCCGGCGGCTACTTTTTCTGCCCGTTCGACAGTTTCTACAGTTCGCGATCGTTCTTCTTGCCGGGGTTGTAAACGTTGAGCTAAAGCGCGAATGGTGGGATATTTATACAAGTCTAATAATGAGACCGAGGTGAATTCTTCGGGCAACTCATTTTTCAATTGATTGTAAACCTTTGCAATCAAAAAGGAATTCCCTCCCATTTCAAAGAAATTACTACTCGTCCCCACTTTGTCTAAGTTTAAAACCGTTTGAAAAACAGAGGCAATGGTTTGCTCGATATTATTTTGCGGTGGGATGAATGTTGTTGTTAAGTCCTGAATTAAAATATCCTTTGTGGGAAGGGAGCGGCGATCGACTTTTCCATTCGCAGAAAGGGGAAACGCTTCCAAAAATACAAAGGCGGAAGGCATCATATAATCCGGGAGCTTGCGGCTGAGAAAGTCCCTCAATTCGTCAAGATCGGGGGCAATTTTGCCCTCGGGAACGAGATAAGCTAACAAGCGTTCTTTACTTTGTCCTTGCCCGAGGGCAATAATCACCGCCGCTTTTACCGCCGGATGTCGAGTCAAAACAGCTTCAATTTCTCCGGCTTCAATGCGATGTCCGCGAATTTTGATTTGGAAATCGGCTCGTCCCAAAAATTCAATATTGCCATCGGGTCGATAGCGACCTAAATCTCCCGTGCGGTAGATCCGTTCGCCCGTGCGCGGATGAATAATAAAACTATCGCGGGTCTTCTCCGGATTGCGCCAGTACCCTTTGGCAACTTGAACGCCAGAACAATACATTTGACCGGAAACCCAAACCGGACAGTCTTCTAAGGCATCATTGAGGATGTAGTATTTCGAGTTAGCCATGGGCTGGCCGTAAGGAATGCTTTTCCAGTTGGGATCGATCTGTTCGATCGCATAACAAATATTCCAAAGCGTCGTTTCAGTCGGACCGCCAACACTGACGACTCGGGCTTTAGGAACGAAAGCGCGCAGGCGATCGGGGAGAGAGAGGGGAATCCAATCGCCTCCTAGGGTTGCCAAACGCAGGCTGTTGGCAAGGGTCAAAGATTGACTTTCCGCACAATCGACCAACATTTCCAACAGGGCGGGCACGGAGTTCCATAACGTGACTCCTTCGCGGGAGATTAACTCGACCCAGTGCTGGGGATCTTTTGCCCTTGCTGCATCGGGCATCACAATTGAGCCTCCAGCAGCTAATAAACCAAAGATGTCATAAACCGACATGTCATGATTGAGAGCGGTTAGCGCTAACATGCGGTCTCGATCGTCTACTGCAAAGCGATGGTTCGTGTGGACGATCGCATTGACGATGCCGCGATGAGAAATCATGACTCCTTTGGGCAAACCCGTCGAACCCGAGGTATAGATGACATAAGCCAAGTCATCGGCACTTTGAACGGAGGTGAGAGGTTCTTGGCTTTCTCCAGTGAAATCGTCACTATCCACGCACAGATAGGGAATGCCGCGTTCGCGAAGCGACTCCAAAGGAGTATCGCAAACCCGCTTGTCTGCCAGCCGAGATTGAGTGAGAACGATCTTGGCTTCGCTATTTTCGAGCAGGTACGACAAGCGCTCGGGGGGCAATCCGGGATCGATAGGGACATAAGCAGCCCCCGAAGCCAAGATGCCCATGACGGCAACAATTTGCTCCCATCCCTTTTCCATTACCACGGCAATCAATTGATTGGGAGAGGCCCCCAATTTCCGCAATCGATGTCCCAGTTGCTGGGAACATTCGTAGAGTTCCCGATAGGTTAAGGTGCGTTGGGTACTTTTGACGGCAAGGCGATCGGGCTGTTCTCGAACTCGTGCGGCGAAGAGTTCGTGCAGCAGGGTATCGGGAGTGAGGGCATCTGTGGCATTGACGGCTTCCCGTCCCGCAAGTTGAGCGGGAGGTAAAAGCCGTCCTGTTATTTCCTCCCCAAGCAATTCGGAGGCGGCCAGTTCTTCGAGGAGGTGGCAGTATGCTGCAAACATATCGGCAATTAAACCGTCGGGAAAAAGTCCCTCGACTGCGTCCCAATTGCAGGTTAATTCTTCGTTTTCCTCCCAGACCTGAATGTCCATCCATGCTTGGGAGGCTTGGCTGATACCATAGACAAGCTCTCCAAAATGACTGAAGGTGCGAGTATCCTGTCCGAGGGAACTAAACCCTAACGTACTCGTGAAGACAATGGGCATGGCACTCGGGGCGCTGCCTTTGGCGCGAGCCAGTTCCCGCGTTACCCGCACGCCGCTAAAATAGCGGTGTTCTAAATCTTGCCAAAGTTGCTTCTGGAGGTGAAGGGCGCGATCGCAGAACGATTTGCCAGAGGAGCGATCGACCGCCAGTAACGTAACGGAGGTAAAGTCTCCGACCAGATCGTTGACTTGGGGATGCAGGGGCAGGCGGTTGAAGAGTGCCAGATTGAGGGTAAATTGAGAGCTATTGCTCCAAAGGGCGACAATTTCGGCAAAAGCAGCGAGGAGCAAGCCAGAGGGAGTAATGCCCGTTCGAGCGGCTTTCTGCTTTAACTGTTGCCATTGAGTGCGTTCCAGCCGACTCTCGTAGCGCTTGTTGCGATGGTGTTGCAGTTCTTTGGGATTTTTGGCTAAGGGTAAATTGGGTGCGGGGGGCAGGGTCTCGAGACGAGCCAGCCAATAGTCTCGCGATCGCCGATACAATGGCGTTTGTTGCAAGGCTTGCTCGGCGAGGACATAATCGCGATAGGAAAGGTCTAACGGTGGTAGCATCTCCTCGGGGTGGCGGTAGAGTTGAATCCACTCGTCAAAGAGGCGAAATAAACTCCAAGCATCGAAGACCAGCAGATCGTAGCTGACATGCAAGCGCATCCGTTCTGCGGGCAACAGGGTGACGCGAAACTCAAAGAGCGGCCAGCGATCGGCGGGCAGGATTTGATGGGATAAGCGATCGCGAATGCCTTCGAGTCGGGTCTCGATCTCGGCAGGATCGCCTGCTCTCAAATCTAGAACTTCCATCTGATAGGGCGGCACGACTTCGAGAATTTGCTGCTGGCCGTCCGGCAAGACCACCGCTCGCAACATATCGTGTCGGGCGATGAGTTGGACTAATGCCGCCTCGAGTCGGTCGGTATCGAGCGCGCTGCCTTCAATTTCGTAATAACCGTGATTGGAGACATTACCCAGTTCCAATACGCCACTGCGACCGACCCAAAAGGCATACTGCATGTCCGTGAGGGGAAACGGTTGCTCGCGTTGTTCGGGGCAAGGCACGATCGCGGGCAATTCGCCGGCAAAATCGCGAACTTTAGTCTCGCGCAATAGTGACAAAATTGCCGATTTTTGTTCGCTAATGGCTTGTTGCAATTCTGGCGTGAGAATGCCTTGGGGAGCGCGAATTCGCAGGCGATCGCCATCGCTTTCATCCGCCCACAATTTGACCCCTCGCTCGGAAAGCTGCCATAACATCTCCTGCAAATTCACTTTTAATACCCCTCCTTTTGACTGGACAATTCAATTAAATGGCAATGAACAAATATTTAAACTTCAACGCCCCAACGCACGACATCAATAAAACTTTTGACGCGAACGTTAAACGGCCTCGCGTTCTTTTTGAGAAACCATTGACTCCAAAAAGAATAGGTCAAGAAGCTCAGACCAAATCTTGCGGATTTTAACAGATCGAAAAAGCGTCGGGTTGGATTCGCCACTCCACTGGCTTTAATCAACCAACTGCTGGAATTGAGTAAAGAGACAATTTTCGCGGCGGCTTCTTCGGGAGAAAGTTCGTTGTTATCAACCTTTTCTAAGAGGGCTGCAGCAGTCTCGACATAATTGTTTCCCCAACCTTCAAGAAGGGGATCGATACTTTGGAGAAAATCAGTTCCCGTAAAGCGCGACCAATCTTTTTTTGTATATTCATAACGATCTTCTGCCGCTAGAACCAGAAGAGAATCCCAACTTAATTTGCCGACACTCATCATATGCTGCATGACCCAAACCCGCAACCAAACATTCATTAATTCAAAATCTTGAAACGAAGTGTAAGTTGCCTTGGCAATGAGATCGAAATAGTCAAAAACCTTTTGTTGAAAACGCTCTAACGGTGCAAAATTGCTCATTGCGTAGTCATCGCGATCGCAGGCTTGCAAAATTAAGGCAGCAAGGGGACTAATCGTGAGAAACGTGTGGATCAAGCCGGAAGAAAAGATCGGATCGACAAATCCCGCAGCATGAGGTAGGATAAAAAACCGCTCTCCCATACTGGCCGAAGAGGAATATTGCAAGCGATCGGTCGATACCCACGGGCGAATAGAACGAGCATTTTCAAACTGAGCGGCAATGGTGGGAAATTTAGCGAGGAAATTCTGAAATTCTTGTTCGGGAGTGAGGTCTTTATTTTTGGGAAAGTGTTTGGTACTCAAATTCAGCCCGACGCTACAAATGGGATTGCTGGACTCGTCGTAATTGTTAAAAGGAATAACCCACATCCAGCCGCCATCAAAAACATGATGTACGGTTCCTTTATACCAAGGCATCAATTTCTCGGGTTCGGGGGCCAGACAATCATCAATATTCTTGACATCGACTAAATGCGTAAACAGGCTTCTCGATTGGGTTTGAAAGCGACTGGGTTGCTCTCTTAAACCGAATTTCTTAGCAAGGAGGGAATTATAACCGCTCGCATCAACAATATATCGACTGTGTACTTCTTGGCCATTGTCGAGCTTGACCGTAACGCCACGATTGTCGATCTCAATATCGACAACCGCGATCTCGCTCAGGAGTTCCGCACCGTAGCGATCGGCAACTTCAACTAAGTAGGAATCTATTTCTTGACGAAAAAAATGAGTGCTGCGAGTTACTCCCCATTGTACTCTTTCTGAAGGAGATTGCGGTTTTCCTTCTTGATGGTATAAGAAACCAAAAGAACGTTTAAATCCACAATGGGTATGCTCGATATTTTTTTGGATTTTATCAAATGAACTGAGATAATTGAATTCGGGAATGCCGTATTGATGGCTGAGGAGGGAAAGCAATCTTTCGGTATGAGAGGTTAACGCTTCTCCGATCGCAAATCGAGGATGTTTCTTTTTATCGATCATTAAAACTTTAGCAT
>JBFRWJ010000699.1:0-5671 GCA_051439525.1 Spirulina sp.
ACAATGAACAATGAACAATGAACAATGAACAATGAACAATGAACAATGAGCAATGAACAATGAACAATGAACAATGAACAATGAACAATGAACAATGAACAATGAACAATGAACAATTACTAGCCAACAACCAACAACCAATAACAAATAACCAACAACAAATAACTAAATTAGATTTGCGGGGAACGCCTTGTCCGATTAATTTTGTGCGGACGAAATTGCGTTTGGAACAAATGGAGGCCGGGCAATTATTAGAAGTTTGGCTCGATCGCGGGGAACCGATCGAACAAGTGCCCGATAGTTTGGTCATGGCGGGTTACGCGATCGAATCCCTAGAAGACCGTTCGGAATATTTTGCTTTGCAGGTGAGGAGTTAGATTGTGAAAAACGATCGATGAATATGTTAGGAACGGTGGTTGCCGTCCAAGCTAATTTTTATCGCGTATGCTTGGATCGCGTTTGGGAAGGACATCAATTTTTATTGTGTACTCGACGATCGCGCTTGAAAAAAATCGGCCAGAAGGTGATGGTGGGCGATCGCGCTGTCATTGAAGAACCGGACTGGCAAGACGGACGGGGAGCGATCGCCGAAGTCTTGCCCCGCAAGACCCTATTACAACGCCCTCCCATTGCCAATGCCGAACAAATTTTACTCATGTTTGCCCTTGAGGAACCTGCTCTCGATCCGTGGCAGTTGAGTCGCTTTTTAATTCAAGCGGAATCAACGTCTCTGATCCCGCGTTTATGTTTGAATAAGAGGGATTTGATAAGTCGAGAACAGCAGCAAGAATGGGCGGTGAGGCTGCAAAAATGGGGGTACGACCCGATTTTTATCAGCGTTGTTCGGGAGGAGGGATTGACCGAGTTAGAAGAGATGTTGGCCGGTCGCATTACGATTTTGACCGGGCCGTCGGGGGTGGGAAAATCGAGTTTAATTGGCAAACTTATTCCCGATCTTAAGTTACGGGTGGGAGAAGTATCGGGAAAACTACAGCGCGGTCGCCATACGACCCGACACGTTGAGTTATTTGAGTTACCCAAGGGAGGATTTTTGGCCGATAGTCCGGGATTTAACAAACCCGATTTGGCCTGCAATGTCAGCCAATTGGTACAATATTTTCCCGAGGCGCGATCGCGGGAGAATGCCTGTCAGTTTCGCGATTGCTTGCACCGAGACGAGCCTAATTGTGCGATTCGGGGAGATTGGGAGCGATACGAACATTATCTCAAATTTCTCGAGGAAACCCTCGCACGCGCCGAATTTCTCCAGCAGCAACCGGATGAAGAAGCTACAGTAAAGTTAAAAATCAAAGGTTCGGGAAAGCGAGAGTACGAACCGAGATTGGAGAGTAAAAAATATCGCCGTCAGTCCCGTCGTCGTCGTCATCAAACCCTTCAGGAGTTGGTAGAAGACGCGGAAGGGGAAAAGTAGAATAGGATGGAACTCGAAACTTTACTCGCGATCGCGATTATTTTTCTAGCCATCCTATTGCAAGGAGTTTTTGGATTTGGTAGCGCTTTGTTGGCAATGCCATTATTAAGTTTAATATTAGATTTAAAAGTCGCAACTCCAACATTTGCACTGTTAGGCGCAACGGCAAATATTTTAATTGTTTTAACGAGCTGGCAGAAAGTCGAATTGAGTTCGCTATGGCGATTAGCGATCGCTTCACTTCCGGGAATTATTTGTGGGGTTTGGTTGTTACACATCGTCCAAAAAATTTGGATTATGAGAGGATTGGGGATATTTCTAATTGCTTTTGCCGGGTATAGCTTGGGAAAATTTAAACTCCCTCAAGTTGAAAAAAACTGGGCTTATGGATTTGGATTTATTGCTGGACTATTAGGTGGAGCATACAATATAAACGGGCCGCCTATTGTTGTCTATGCTAATATGCGTCGTTGGCATCCCCAACAATTTCGCGTAACATTACCTTGTTATTTCTGTTTGAATGCCCCGAGCATTCTTATAGGTCATGCTTTGAGTGGTTTGTGGACGAAAGAGGTTTTTTCTTTGTATGGTTGGGCTTTACCGGCAATGGCGATCGCGATTTGGTTGGGGGGACACATTAATCGTCGCTTACCGATGCACCATTTTCAACAACTCATCTATTTTATTTTAATCGGGTTAGGAATTTTGCTTTGGGTTGTTGCTTAAATGTTTCATCTTTTCCTCGATAAATTTCGCGATCGCGATGCACTCGAGCTAAGATTCTCGCGATACACTAAATCGTCTTTAAAATTTCATCATCAACGGAGAAATCAATCTCTTTTTGATCTCGTGACGAGGCGAGATAATCATTTTCAAATGAGTCTTTTAAACCCGAAATGAGATCGAATTCAGGTTGCCAATCCAGTTCCGTTTTCGCTTTGTGAATATCGGTAAAGAAATGCTGAACTCGCAAGGGAAAAGATTTCCGTTTGCCAAAGTCAAATTGTTTGGGATCGAAATGAATTAATTTGATGTTATCTGCCGATTTTCCTGCCGCTTCCGCACAAGCAAACGCCAATCCTTTGAAGGTAATATAGCGATCGCCAGAAATATTATAAATTTGTCCTTTTGCCTTTTCATTGCCTAGAATTGCGGCCATGGCCATGGCTAAATCTTTGACGTGACCCAGTTGCGTCATTGCCAAACCATCTCCCGGTATGGGGATCGGTCGATCGCGGACGATGCGATCGAAAAACCATGCTTCTACATCGTTGTAATTGCCGGGCCCGTAAATATAAACCGGACGCACGGAAGTCCAAGGCACTCCCATTTCTGCGAGATAGCTTTCTGTTTCGTGTTTTCCTTTATGGCGACTTTTCGGATCTATCGCATCCCCTTCAATATGGGGCATTTGTTGGGATTTTAAATAAACGCCAGCAGAACTAACATAGACAAAATGCCGGACTTTATCTTTAAATAATTCGACGAGGGGTTGAGTATCGCTTAATTCTCGTCCGTTGTTGTCAAAAATAGCCTCAAAATTTTCGTTTTTTAGTTTCTCTTTTAATTCGTCGGCGTTTTTGCGATCGCCGTGAATTTGTGCGATTCCTTCAACGGGTGCGGGTTTGCTACCTCGGTTGAATAACACGACCTCATGACCGCGATCGATGAGTATTTTGGTCAGCGATACCCCGATAAACCGAGTGCCACCCATGATTAAAATGCGCATTTTCCCTCCTGTTTTAGCATTCTCGATTACCCATTTCCTACCGCAAGTTGAGTAACGACAATATTTCCATTAAAGCAGAGATCGACATCCGTACCGGGTTCTCGAGGGCGATCGAGATATTTTCCCTGGTATGAATAGCGATCGCCTTCGATTTGATAGTTTAAGGACAGGGGATCGCAACTGAGTTGACAAAAAACAATTTCGGGTGTAAAAGAACCGGGTTCGAGATGGGGTAAATTAACATTCCAAAAGGCTTTTTGGGGAAGGGGTAAGGAAAATAGCTGATCTAATACCATAACCGTCCATGCCGTTGCCAGTTCCCAATCTATAACCAAAGGTCGTTTAATCCAATGAGAAATTGCGATCGCCGGAATGCCATGGATCGCAGCTTCTCTTGCTGCTGCTACCGTCCCGGACATATAAACATCAACTCCTAAATTTCCTCCCGCATTAATACCCGATAAAACCCAATCAATTTCGCGAGGATAGAGTTGGTAAACTGCAATACGGGTGCAATCTGCTGGCGTTCCGGCAACAGCATATTCCCTTGGCGATCGCTGTTTGACAAGAAATGGTTTTGAGGTCGTAAGTTGATGACCGCAACCCGATAATTGTTCTTGTGGTGCAACAATAATGCCTCGATCGTTGACAGCTTTTTGTAAGGCTTGAATTCCCGGTGCATCAATGCCGTCATCATTTGTTAAAATGAGTACCATCTTTTCAACGAACAATTATCAATAGGTTGGTTGGACAGGGCGAATGGCGGTGCGACCCTGCATCCCCCCCTACCCCCCATCCCCCCGAGCCCCCCGTACAAATGGGGGGGCGGGGGGAGAAAGGGGGGCTGGGAACGCGCCCCCAGACACGATTTGCCGTCTCCCAACCTCAATTATCAATGGATTTTTATCAACTGTCAATTAATTTATCTTTTGGCCAATTCAAATCCGAGTAGTGCTGCCGTTAAGCCAGTAAAAATACTCAACATCAAGTATAATATCAGATCGATAATTAAAAGGTTTTTCGTTTTGGTTATTTGGTGTTGGTTGTTGGTTACTCTTTACTCGTTAACTAAAACCGTTTTGGGAATGAGTTGCAATTCGCCATCAAGATTCACTCGATTGCCAATACCGAGAAAGCGATCTTCTCTATCATAAACTCGCAGGAATGTTTCCGTTTTCTCTTTCCCTTTGTTTGCGATTTTTTGTCCTTGACACCATCGTTTTGCGGTATCTGCTTCTAATGCGATTGCCTCTAGATGTCTGAGGGGAATGTCTGGATGGATGGGTTGAAATTCTCCTTTTTTAATCTCATTTTCTAGATCTTCCAAAGTTAAGCTGTCTTGTAATTCAAAACTACAACTCTTCACTCTAACTAATTTCGCTAAAGTTCCGCCTACATTGAGCAATTCTCCTAAGTCTCGCGCGATCGCTCGAATATATGTTCCTCCTCCACAAGTAATTGTCACCTCTAATTCGGGAAATTCCCCCGGATTCCAACTGAGAATCTCGATGTTTCTAATTTCTACAATTCTGGGGGGAACTTCTACATTTTTCCCGGCTCTTGCCAATTCGTACATTCGCTTTCCGTCTCGTTGAATGGCACTATAAATGGGAGGAATTTGCTCGATCTTACCGATAAATTGCGGTAAAATCGCTTGAATTTGTTCTAACTCGATCGCGCAGTGCGATCGCTGTTCTACAATTTCCCCTTCGAGATCGTCTGTCGTCGTCCGCAAGCCCAAGCGGATTGTAGCACGATACGCCTTCTCTTCCGGAAGATATTGCAATAAGCGCGTTGCTTTGCCGATTGCGATCGGCAACACCCCCGTTGCGGCAGGATCGAGAGTCCCCCCATGTCCGACTCGCTTTAATTTTAACAGCCGCCGCACCCGCGCGACGCAATCGTGGGATGTTAGTCCGGCAGGTTTATTGAGGTTGAGAAAACCCAACATTCTGAAGAACTCGAAAAAATTAATGGCAATTCTCTTGACAAATGTTCTGCTTAGCTTTATGGCAGTTATCTATACCTTTACTATACAACATAATCCTCAATAAGTTTTCTCGGTTTCCCTCGTTCATTCCTTTGACGTAAAGATTTGTTAAAATTCTTAAGAGTCTCTCTCTCCCCAGACAGAAAAAAGAGTAAAACAATATTTTTTGAGTTTTAGAGCCAATATTTCATTTGCTTGAGGGCCTGCGATCGTGATATGCTGCAAAATAGAAAAATACTTTTGTTTATTATCTGAATTAGTTTAACTAATTCTCTTAAAACGTGATAGACCACAAGGGCAAAATCCTAGTGGTAGACGACGAACCCGCAGTCAGACGAATTCTCACAACTCGTCTGACCATGGCAGGTTACGAAGTCGTTACCGCTTCTGATGGCGAAGAAGCACTCGCTTTGTTTGTTCGAGAAACCCCCGATCTCCTCATTCTTGACGTTATGATTCCCAAGGGAGATGGGTATTATATTTGTCGAGAAATTCGCAAGGAATCAGAAGTTCCTATCAT
>JBFRWJ010000700.1:0-11264 GCA_051439525.1 Spirulina sp.
TTCTAGAGCATCGCAGCGCCCTAAAAACCTACACACTTTCTGATGTAGCTAGGTTTGTCGGCATACCCACTCGGACTGGAGTTCTTCTCCTTCTTGTTGCCTCAGTTGCCAAGTGGTTTGCTGCTGAGTTAGATGAGATTGCCAACTTTGACGGAGGTGTCGCAATTGCTCGGCTAAATGAGATTGCTGGCGATCGCGTTCCTTGCGTTCTCGGTTTATTTCTTCGATATAATTTTCCATTCGTTCTCGTTGTTCTCGCTCTTTCTCATCCAGAAGGCGATCGCGTTGTGCGATCGCCGTTTGCCATTCTGTACTGTCTTCTTGAAGTTGTTGGATTTGAGTTTGTTGGTCATTCAATTGAGAGACAAGGCGATCGCTCAGTTGTTGGATGTGAGTTTGTTGGTCTTTGAGTTGAGATTCCCAGCGATCGCAATATTCGCTTTTCAGTTGTTGGATGTGAGTTTGTTGATCTTTGAGTTGAGATTCAAGGAAATCGCAGCGTTTGGTTAATACGTTTTGCACGGCTTCCCATTCTTGCTGTTGGCATTCGAGTCTTGTCTGCTGTTCGGAGAGTTGAGAATGCAAGCGATCGCGTTCCTCGGAAACTTTTTGGATTTGTTGGGTTACTGTTTCGATTTGTTGCTGAAATTGTTCTTTTAACTGCTCTACCGCTTGAAACTGAGAGAGTTGCAACGCGGCTCGGGATTGCAGTTCCATTCGTAACAGTTCGAGATCTCGCATTTGTTCGGAAGGCAAGATGGGGTGAGACTTCTCTTGTAAGGGGGAAGGCTGAAGGATGAAGGCGGAATTGTTCTCTTCTTCTCCGCTTCTTCTCTTCTCCCCTTCCCTCGCGATCGCTCTCGAACCGTCATGGGGAGTCCCCTGTAATTGAGCCAATTGTAACTGCAATTGCGATCGCTCCTCTTCCGCCCGAGCGAAACGCTGTAACAGCCATTCCCAAACCTCTCTTCCTTCGGCGGGAAGGCGATCGACAGGTACAGTTGAAGGAGGGGAAGCATTGGGCTGAGGAGGCGAAACTGGGGGAGAATGGGGGGCGAGTCGTTGCTGCGATCGCGACTGTTCCAATTGCATGCGGGTTCTTTCTTCTTCTTGCTGTGCCTTTTTCAATTGTCGTTGCAATTTGGCAACCTGTTCTTTTTGTGACTGTTGGGTGCTCCACATATAATGAGCCCAGGCTTGAATTTTTTCCAAAGAAGACATCGAGATTTGATGTTCCACTCGCAAGGGTCCAACCATCGACAAGCACGAGGGGGAAAGCTCCCAACCGCAAACATGACAGCGTTGAACCTTTCCTTTGACATATTTAGTTTGACAAACCGGACATTCCATAATCAATTATCAATTATCAGTTATCAGTTATCAATTATCAGTTATCAATTATCAATTATCAACCAACGTCCGGATCGGGAGTTATGTCCTACGACGATGGGCATAACTCTTTTTTGTCTACTGGTGATTCTCTACAAATAAATTTCCTGTCCTTGTTCGGTAAAGCGAACATCGCGGATGTTCCATTGTAAATTTTGGGTGAGGGTTTGACGAAGAGAGCCAAACAAGCTAAAGGTTTCGCAGGGAGAGAGGGAAGCAAAATGACGCTGACTCTCGGGAGAAAGGCGCAAATCTACTGTGGCAATCCCATTATTCACTTGTACCCGATAACCTGCAAGAGAAAAATCGCCGTTGCTGACGCGATCCAAGGTTTTCGCGATCGCGGTTTCTAAGGAGCGATCTTGGGGCACCGAAACCTGTTGGGGAACGAGCTCGAGACATTGGCGATCGGGGGAAAAAATCTGAATGGAAACGGCATTGGGATCGATCGCCTGTTTGGTTTGGATGGTAATCTCGGCGGGTAAACTGGGACTGGGTGGAATGGTAATCGTTTGCCTATCCCTAGAGGGGGTGATGGAAATGGTGACGGGTTTGCCCTCGGGTTCGCTGAAATATTTGGCATTGGAGACTCCGTAACCGCCAAGGGCGATCGCGATCGTTCCGACGATCGGATAAAAAACTTGTTGGTAACGTTGCATCGAAACCTCCCCCAATTTTGATAAGGTAGAACATTGCATATCCTTCTACTTTTTGTTTTCAGGGGGGCGGTCGCGAAATCGGGAAATTTTGTGACAGATCGCCAAGCGATCGTAGGTAATCGAGATATTAATTAAACCATGAATCCATCTTGGACGCGCCATCACATCCTTTCTCTCGCCAATTTCAGTGAGGCAGAATACGATACCATTTTGCAAACGGCTTCCAGTTTCCGGGAAGTCCTGTCCCACGGCACGAAAAAGGTACCGCCGCTACAAGGACAGGTGGTAGCCAATTTATTTTTTGAACCCTCGACTCGCACTCGAAGTAGTTTTGAGTTAGCAGCCAAACGCCTCTCTGCAGATATCCTGAATTTTGCCCCCGGGACTTCTTCGCTCACGAAAGGAGAAACCATTTTAGATACGGCAAAAACCTATTTAGCCATGGGTGCTGATATTATGGTCATTCGTCACCAAGAGGCAGGAGTTCCCGAGGCGATCGCTCGCGAGATGGATGCTTTAAAAACGGGGGTTAGCGTCTTAAATGCCGGAGACGGACAGCACGAACATCCTTCCCAAGCGTTGTTGGATTTATTTACGATTTGTTCGCTTTGGGATGGCGATCGCCCGCGTCTGGAGGTTTTAAAAGGCAAAAAGATCGCCATCGTTGGGGATATTTTACACTCTCGGGTGGCGCGATCGAATATTTGGAGTTTGAGTGCGGCAGGGGTGGATTTACATTTAGCGGCACCGCCAACCTTACTCCCAGAATATTTTGCGGATATGGGCAAAGTTCAACTCCATTGGAGTCTCGAACCCGCGTTACGAGATGCCGAGTTTATCATGACCTTACGCTTGCAAAAAGAACGCATGACGAGTAATCTCCTCCCCAGTTTGCGAGAATATCATCAACGATACGGAATTACTCGCGATCGCCTCAAACTCTGTCATCCCGATATTAAAATTCTTCATCCGGGTCCTGTCAATCGCGGGGTAGAATTAAGTTCGGATTTGATGGACGATCCGCGTTTGAGTTTAATTTCTCAACAAGTTACCAGTGGGGTTGCCGTTCGCATGGCGTTACTCTATTTGTTGGGAACGAGAAAGGTTGAATAGTTGAGAGGGAGTCATGGAAACAACGGCGGAATATTGCTGTGCTTTTTGCGGTGAAATTAATTCGACTTTTGTGGATTTGAGTGCGGGTTACACTCAATCTTATGTGGAAGATTGTCAGGTTTGCTGCCGTCCGAATGTTCTTTACGTTCGCATTGATGAAGAGACTTTGGAAATTGCGATCGATACCGATTTTGAGGAATAAATGAAGAAATTTTTATCTCAATTATATTGAGAATTATACTGTAAATTTAGTATGATTTTAAGCAGAATACAAAAAAATTGTATGGTTCTATCTAAGCCTCCGAGAGATCCGAAAAAAGCTGCTGATGCAGCGCAATCGCCTAATGCGACAATCGAGGATCTAGAGTGCTTGGCAACCTCAGAATTCTTCTTGGTTCGAGAGTATGTTGCTTGTCATCCAAATGTTAATCCTACAATCCTCGACAATCTTGTACCTAGCGATCTTGATTCACCTAGCGAACTGGGTTCAGGGAAGTATTCTCTAGCATTAGCGATCGCTGGAAATGCAAAGTCTTTACCCAGTACATTAGACAAACTTCTTAGTTTAATAGATTTGAGTCAAGTGGATGGACTCCGACGAGAAAACAAACCCTATGAGAGATTAGCTGTGGCTATCCTCACACACGCAAATTGTCATCGGGTTGTAGCAGTACGGCTACTGAACGAATGGCGACTTTCCAGAAGGGTAAAACTAGAAGCCGCAAAATACTCGAAATCACAAGATGTTTTAAGAATCTTGACCAGCGATCGCAGTATGAAAGTTAGTGATGCAGCATTAACACGGATCGATGAATTAAAGAATCTAGAAAATGATGTCTAACAGAGATATTTTTGCCAGAAAATCATGAAAAAATTACTGTAGCGATCGTGAAATAAAAATGGTAGAATATAGTTAGCGACAAGAGGCAACATGGAAGAGTTACTTAAACGGATTACATTTAATAAAGATGATTTTCTAGATAACATAGGCCAATGAATACCAAAAAATTGACACGGCAAGAGCTTGTTGATGCGATCGCGCAACTTCCCGATGATGCCCTCCGAGAACTCGATAATTTTATTGATTACTTACACTACAAATTTAGCCTATCTTCCTCAAATAATATTTCTGAACACCCCAAGCAAATGATAAAATTCGGGATGTTTTCTGGGATAAATCAATCGACTGAAGATGATTTTAAAGAAGCTGAGTTTCATGGTGATGATGATGATTTTCTGAATTGGGAATAAATTAAAATGAAACACATTATCGACACCCATGCACTCATTTGGTTTTTGGAAGGAAATACTCGTTTGGGAACAACTGCAAACAGTATTTTAACTGACTCTACTAGCGAACTTATTCTCCCTGCAATTGCTCTAGCAGAGGCAGTATGGATTGTCGATCGCGGAAAAACTTCAATTCCCTCAGTTAAAGAATTGCTTGATGCGATCGATGGCGACACAAGAATTGTTATCTATCCCTTAAATCGTACAATTATTGAGCAAACTATAACTTTATCTGCAATTAATGAAATGCACGATCGTCAAATTGTTGCAACTGCGATTGTAATTGAAGCTCGGGGCGAAAAAGTGGCCGTATTAAGTTGCGATCGCAATATCGTAGAATCAAAATTAGTATCTATTGTCTGGTAAATTTTAGTGTATTATCGAAAGGAATGTTGCAAGATTAAATTGATATTTAAGAAGAAAATATTAAGAATGAACAATGTATCTCTCGAAAATGCAGCACAAATATTAGGTGTATCTCCCAATATCATAAAACAATGGGAAAAGAAGAAACTCATTAAAAGCAAAAAAATATCCAAGGGACAAAAATTATTCAATCTCGAAGAATTGCAAGCACTGCAAACCAAACAAAATAGTACTAATCCCAATAACCATTATAAAATTTTAAAATTCTCAGAAGTTACCTCATTTAATGTTATAGAATTGTTTGCCGGTTGTGGAGGGATGGCATTAGGATTTGAAAATGCTGGCTTGCAAACAGAATTATTGGTTGAAATTGATGAAAATTGTATCAACACCCTCAAAATCAATCGACCCAATTGGAAAATTCTTCATGAGGATGTTGCCAAGATTGATTTTAGAGAATATCGCGATCGCGTCGATATTATAGCCGGAGGATTTCCCTGTCAAGCCTTCAGTTATGCCGGACATGGTAAGGGATTTGAAGACACGCGAGGAACATTATTTTTTGAATTTGCACGCTGTTTGTCAGAAGTTCGTCCGAAAATTGCGATCGCAGAAAATGTACGAGGATTACTCAGTCATAAAAAGGGAGAAACCTTAGCAATTATGCTGAGAGTATTGCAAGATTTAGGCTATAATGTTGCGTACCAAGTTCTGAGCGCACAATTTTTAGATGTACCGCAAAAACGAGAAAGAGTGATTATCCTTGCCACGAGAAAGGAACTAGAAATACGAGCTATTTTTCCCCGAGAGCGAAATTATACAATCCCCCTGCGAGATGCTCTTAAAGATTGTCCTAAATCGATGGGAGTTGAATACAAAACCCGCAAAAAAGAAATTATGAAATTAGTCCCACCGGGAGGCAATTGGCGAGATTTACCCGTCGAAATTCAAAAAGAATATATGAAAAGTAGTTATTATAAAGGGGGCGGAAGAACGGGTTTTGCGAAAAGACTTTCTTGGGACGAACCCGCATTAACCGTAACTTGCAGTCCCGCACAAACCCAAACTGAAAGATGCCATCCCGACGAAACCAGACCTTTAACCGTGAGAGAATACGCTCGCATTCAAACCTTTCCCGATGATTGGCAATTTACGGGTTCTTTAAGCACTCAATACCGACAAATTGGCAATGCCGACCCCGTCAATATGGCATATCATTTAGGACAATCTTTAATTACAATGCTCAATCAAAAAGAAAGAAATTGTGAAGAAATTGTAATCCGAGAAAAAACACCAATTTATACTCAATTAGCGATTCCGGGATTAGATATAGAGCTTAAATGATACGGTAACCGAATTTGACATTATGCGGCGATCGAGAAAAGATGCGATCGCAAAATTCTGGTAGAATATAATAGGCTACCCGACCGTATTGCATTTCATTTTTGAATCGGCGAATACAAAAAATAGGGTGGGCAATGCCCACCGACAAACAATTTTATATCAACGATTTCGAGCAATAATCAAGTATTGAATGAGCTGCAAAACTGCATAAAGCGCCGTAGCCACATAAGTCCATGCCGCCGCTTGCAATACCGCTTTTGCTCCCTTCTTTTCATCTCCTTGTAAAATACCGAGTTGGTCGATTAACTTTAAGGCACGATAGGAAGCATCAAATTCAACGGGTAAAGTCACGAGATGGAACAAAATAACCGCAACAAACAGGACGATGCCGATATTAATAAACAGCGAAGAAAGAGTCCCCAAAGAACTCAAAAGAATGCCGATCAACACCAACGCCGGTCCTAATTGCGAACCTAAATTGGCAGCCGGAACGAGAGACGCTCTCACATTCATAAAACTATAGCCTTTGCGGTCTTGGAGAACGTGACCGCATTCATGGGCGGCTACCGCAGCCGCAGCCAGAGAAGTAGAATTGTAAATCCCCTCTGATAAGCGCACGGCACTCGCACTCGGGTCGTAGTGGTCGGTTAACTCTCCCGCAATGGGTTCGATGCTAACGCTGCTAATTCCCATGGATGATAAGATTTCCTGTGCCACTTGCGCCCCGGTCATGCCCAAACTGGAAGGGACGCGAGAATATTTTTGATAGGTTGCTCTAACTTGATTTTGGGCCCAAAACATGAGCAGCATTCCGGGAATCAAGAGCAAATAAGTCCAGTGAAAAATCATAGATAAATTCCTCTCCTCGATCGCGAACGGTCATTCATCAGGGTTCTCTCTCAAATTATACAAAATCCCCCATTCATCCAGAATTGTTATTCCCGTCGCCAAAGTCTTGTTCGAGGGCGCGATCGCTGATATTCATATCTATAGTTTTGCCCGATCGATCTCGATTAACAACAACCCATACCTCCGTATCCCGAAATCAAGTATGCGAATCGCACTCTTTACCGAAACGTTTTTACCCAAAGTTGATGGCATTGTCACCCGCCTGCGCCATACCGTCGAACATCTAGAACGCAATGGCGATCGCGTCTTAGTGGTTTGCCCCCAAGGCGGACTCAAGGAATACAAAGGGGCAAAAATTTACGGTCTTTCGTCTTTTCCTCTCCCCCTTTACCCCGAACTCAAAATCGCCGTTCCCCGTCCTGCCATTCGCCAACAACTGGAAAAATTTAAACCCGATCTCATTCACGTGGTTAACCCGGCTATCTTGGGACTGGCAGGGGTTTATTATGCCAAAATGCTCAACATTCCCCTCGTCGCCTCCTATCACACCCACCTGCCCCAATATTTGCAGCATTACGGTCTCGGGGCGTTGGAAGGATTTTTGTGGGAGTTGTTAAAAGCCGTCCACAATCAAGCCGAGTTGAATTTGTGTACGTCTTCAGCGATGGTAGAAGAGTTGTGGCATCGCGGCATTGAACGCTTGGATTTGTGGCAGCGAGGGGTCGATACAGAGATGTTCCAACCCCATCTCGCCTCCGCCAAAATGCGCCATCGCCTCTCCCAAGGCCATCCCGATCGCCCTCTCCTTCTCTATGTGGGTCGGGTTTCTCCGGAAAAGGAAATCGAACGAATTAAGCCCATTTTAGAAGCCATTCCGGGGGCCAGGTTGGCGATCGTGGGCAACGGTCCTCACCGAGAAGCCTTAGAAAAGCATTTTGCCGGCACGCCGACGAATTTTGTCGGCTATTTACACGGGATGGAACTTGCTTCGGCTTTTGCTTCGGCGGATGCTTTTGTTTTTACCTCCCGCACGGAAACCCTAGGATTGGTGGTATTAGAAGCGATGGCGGCGGGATGTCCCGTGGTTGCGGCCAATTCCGGCGGCATTCCCGATATCGTCACTGATAGCGTCAATGGCTATTTGTTCGATCCCGCCGATTCTCGAGGGGCGATCGCGGCGACTCAACGCCTGTTAGCAGCTAAAAACGAACGCGAAACCCTCCGTGCCAATGCCCGCAAAGAGGCGGAACGGTGGGGTTGGTCGGCGGCAACCCGTCAGTTACAGAATTATTATGGTTCTGTGGTTAATTCTCAATCTCTCTCTACTGCTGCTTGACGGCTTCCCCTCCTCCGTGTTGCTAAAGGAGGGGGATTCTTAATTATTAGATCTCTTTCTCAATCATGCTCGATCGCGTTGCAGAAGCCATTAAACGCCAAGATTACCGCACGGCGGCTAAATTATTAAAACCCCTCATCAAAACGGACTCTAAGAACCCTTGGGTGCGATTTTATGCCGGACGCATTCAGGAGGGATTGGGAAAGCGAGAAGAGGCGGAAAAAATCTATCTCTATCTTTTACCCCATACCACCAACCCCAAACTCATCGCGCAAATTCGTCAGGGAATTTCTCGTCTCGAAATGGCAGCGCGATCGCAAAAGGAACAAGCGATTTCTCAAGCGGTGACGAGTGCGGGAGGAGAGGAATTAGGGGTTTTAATTCTCGAACCCATCGCCCCAGAAGCGAAACCCGAAGCCGCTAAAGCCTTTGGTAAAATTATGAACATGGATGCCTATACCGCCCGGTTGCGCTTGCCAACGCGAGGATGGCGGCTGTATCGTCCGGGGAAAATGGGAGAGCTCGATTACTATGTTTCTTGTCTCAAACGGGTGAATATTCCCAGTTTTTGCGTGCCTTTGCGCAAAATTGACGCGATCGAGGTGTTTGAGGTGCATTATTTTAAAACCCTCCAACCTCAGATTGAAGTACGCTGTAAAAATCATGCCGGACAAGAGGGAGAATTTCGTTGGAATTGGGAGGAAGTGACTCAGCGCATTACCGGACGCATTCCCTTATTTGAATCGGTGGTGGTCTTAGATGCCAGGCGCAACTTAAAGCGCAAAACTCAAAAACAAGATAGCGTTCCTTTCTGTGATTTACACTTACCTCGCCGAAACAGCATTCTCCGCTTTTGCGATCGCACCTACCAATTTCAACAAGGCATTACGTTTGAGGCCAAACCCACTTCTCTCCCCCTCGGAGAACAAGAAACGATTAGTAAAAATTGGCATTACTTGACGGAATTTTTAGAGACCCACTTAGCCGATCGCCCCATTCGCGATAATTTTAGTATTTTTGCCGAGACCGCGATCGACTTTCGCGAAACTCTCGATCGCATGGAATCCCGTATCGATCTCGAACGCCGCCACCCCAGTCTGTGGGATCCGGCCTTTCAACTTTATAGCGGTTTGCACTTTTTTCGCGATCGATAAAAATTCAACGAATCCTGACTGTTTTCTGTTAGTGCGATCGCGGTTTTCCCAATCCATATCATCCAATATCATTGAAACTCATACTTTTCATATTTGTGTTTTGTCTTTTCTATTTATTGATAAATTTAACATTTCTTAATCTCTCGAAATTTGTCCTCTACAGATCGCGAATTATCGTGATTTGTGTCTCTGCCCTCGATCTGCTATTTTGAAAAGGCATGATAAATTGGTCTTCTTTTTGACCATTTGCCAGTTCGACAACGTTAGATTAGGATTTCTAGCGATTTTCTCTTCTGCGATCGATACATATATTCTCCACTTCGATTGAAAAGGCAATTTAAGTTTTATGAAGGGAGAGTTTGACAGGAAGATGATTTGATGTATTGCATCATTCTACAGGAGCGATCGGTCACGATTTGGCGGGGAAAATTGAGATTCACCACGATTGTCATCTCTTCACAAACTACCGCGATTAACCGCAAAGCGGTCCAATCGCGGCTTTAGAATTCACAGGAGATTGCTTTCCATTATTGTGCTAACTCTTCAGTGAATTGGCGAATGCTAATGGGAGCAGGGGGTGTAGCTGGAGGGTTTTGTTGGGCAAAGCGTTCCTGCAGAACATTCACGGCGCGCTGATAGTGAGGATCCCGTTGACTGCCGCGTAACGTTGGATTGCTACGTAAAAGTCGTTGCTGTTCCCGGGTTAAACTCACTTCAACGTTGGGAGCAATGCCGTTATTATTGATATTGATCCCACTGGGAGGATAATAACGGGAGATGGTCACGGCTAAACCCGACTCGTCCGAGAGGGAGTGAACCGATTGCACTGTTCCCTTGCCATAAGTCCGACTGCCGATTAAGGTCGCCCGTCCATTATCTTTTAAAGCGCCCGCAAGAATTTCGCTGGCACTGGCAGAATAGCCATCGACTAAAACCACTAACGGTAACTCCGTTAAAGAAGTGCGGTCGGCAGAATATTCGCGATCGCCTCCCAATCGGTCTACGGTTTTTACGATCGCTCCGGTTTCCATCCACATGCGGGCAATATCTACGCTCGCAAATAATAAGCCGCCCGGGTTGCCCCGCAAGTCCAAAACAAACCCGTCCACATTTTGTTCTTGCAGTTTCGCGATCGCCCGTTGCATTTGTTCGGCAGCGTGGGAACTAAATTCCTCGAGGTACATATACCCCACTTTCATCTCATCTTCTTCCTGCAAACTATAATGCAGGACGGGAACTTCCACGGGAGCGCGGGTTAAAGTGATTTCAAATAGACCCTTATTGGGGCGGGTCAGTTGTAGGGTCACGTTGCTGCCTTCTTCTCCGCGCAAAAGTTCGACGGCTTGTTCGATATTCATTAAGGCCGTGGTTTGGTTATTAATGCGCAGAATGCGATCGCCTTCTTGAATGCCGGCTTCTCGGGCGGGAGAATTGTTTAAGAGTTCGACAATCGTGAGGGCGCTTCCCGTCGTATCGAGTTGCAAGCGCACGCCAATGCCCGAGAGTTCACCTGTTGTTTGGGTGGTTAAGTCGGCAAATTCTTGGGGGTTGAGAAAGCGAGTGTAGGGGTCGCCCAAATCTCGCAAAGCCTGACGAATCACTCGATAAGCTTCATCTTGGGAAGTATACTCGCGTTCGAGTAATTCTTGGCGCGTGGCTTGCCATTCTTCGCGATCGAAGTCGCGTCCGACAAATTCGTTGTTGACAATTTGCCAGACTTCATCAATTACGACTTTGGGACTATTTTCCAAGTCGGCTTTTGCG
>JBFRWJ010000701.1:0-4692 GCA_051439525.1 Spirulina sp.
ATAAGAGACAGGCACTGCTCTTGAAAATGCCAGCCGTCCCCAACTGTCCGGAAATATTTCTCCCGACGGCTTCGGCTTCCGTGCGCCTCTACTGCGCTCAAGTGGCTGCCAATAAGCAGGATGCCGAAAATTTGCTCTATGCCATTCAACTCGTAGAAGATTTACCCCCCGACCATCCCTTGCGTTTCGAGATCGATCGCCTGATGGAAAGTTGGGTCTCCGAAGCCTTGCGATGGGGAGAAGAAAAATATCAAGCCGGAGAGTTAGAGGAAGCCCTCGCCCTTGCCCGGGAGTTCTCGCTGCGTTTTCATAAGACAACCCTTGTGGAAGAGCGCATTGCCCATTGGCAGTCCACTTGGTCGAAAGGCGAACGGATCGAAGGAGAAATCGAAGACCTGATGGAGCGCTCGGCTTGGGGACAAGCCTTTCAAGCCGCAGCCAAACTGACCCAGTTGAATAACCGCTACTGGGCAACCAATCGCTACGACCAATGGTACGAACGCTTAAACTTGGCACGACAGGAAAGTCGGAAGTTAGATAAAGCCTTTATTCAGTTGGAGCGGGGAGGATTGGATAATTTGTTGGGGGCGATCGCTTTGGCCGAAGACGTCCCCCGAGAGAGCAGCGCCTATGTCGAATCGCGATCGCTGCTCTCAGAAGCCGCCGATGCCCTTCTCGATCTGGCGTTCCAAAATTTGCAAGCGGGGAACTGGCAGGGGGCTATGGAGGTGGCGAATAGTATTCCCGCTAAGTTCAATTTGAATGAGGAGATTATTGATATCAACAATTTAGCCGATGCCGCGTCCACCGCCGCTTACGGCTCGATCGTCAATTTAGAAGATGCCATCAACCTCGCTCGGGAAATTGCCCCGGGTCGCCCCCTCTACAGTCGCACGCAAAACCTTATTCGACGATGGCAAACGGAAATCGAGGGCATCTCGAATTTAGCTCAAGCCGATCGCCTCGCCCGAGAGGGTTCTGTGAGTGCCTTAAATGCCGCGATCGAACAAGCTCGCCTCATTGCTGCCAACAATCCCCGCTATAGCCAGGCACGGCAAAAAATTACCCAATGGCAGCGCCGAATTGAGAACATCAAAAATCGCTCCCCCTTAGAGGGCGGCATTCAGTTTACCAGTGCCGAGAGTTCGTCCAATACCAATTCCCCTTTATCCTTTAATTCTCCGCCTCGTCCCCTCCCTTCGGAAACCCGACCCACCCCCTCGACGGGCGATCTCCCCAATACTCGCAACAGCACTCGCAACAGCACTCGCGATCGCGCTCTCCTCGATCGCGCCGTCGCCCTAGCCGAGCAAGGGCGTTATGCCGAAGCCATGCAACTCTCGGGACGGATCGGCGCAGACAGTTCCTCGTATTTGGAGGCGAAAAATTATCGCGATCGCTGGCAAGGAGAGGCGCGCTCTCAAGTCGTTTTAACCCGCGCCTACAAACGGGCGGCAGAGCGCACCCCCAATGGTCTGAGGACGGCCATCGAAACCGCTCGCACCATTCCCGGCAACTCCCGGGTCGGTCGGCAAAGCCAACAAGCGATCGCCGCTTGGAGCGCGGAAATCTTATCTCTGGCCCGAGGAGAAGCGAGCCGCAATTTACCACAAGCGATCGCGATCGCCCAGCAAGTTCCCCCAATACCCCCGCCTATGTCATTGCGCGATCGCAAATCGAGATCTGGCAAGGAATCTTGGCAACTCCCCCAGTTCCCAATTTAAATAAACCCCCGAGGGATTCGCAGTAAAAGCGGAGAAGCCAACCCAAGAGCTATCCTGAAAAAGTGAAACCCTAAGAGTCCTAGATGCCATGAAAGTCGGTTTGCACCCCATTCTCAATGATTCTCACCTCGATGCCAACCAACCCCGCTCTCAGCGTCAACTCTCGATCGCCCTTTCTGCCCGAGCAGACGAACGAGATGCTGCCTTGCCCCTCAATTTGTGTTTGGTACTGGATCGGAGCGGTTCCATGAACGGGAAACCCCTAAAAACCGTGAAGGAAGCCGCCATGAGTTTAGTAGATAAACTCAACCCGCGCGATCGCATTTCGGCGATCGCTTTCGATCACCGAGCCAAAGTTCTCATTCCCAATCAAAGCGTGGAAAATGTCGATGAGGTTAAAAAGCGCATCGCACAACTTACACCCGATGGCGGGACGGCGATCGACGAAGGGATGAAATTGGGGATGGAAGAAGTAGCGAAAGGCAAACAGGAGCGCGCCTCGCAAATTTTTCTCCTTACCGATGGCGAAAACGAACACGGGGACAACGATCGCTGTTTGAAACTGGCCAAACTGGCCTCTGAATGCAGTATTACCCTCAATACCTTGGGTTTTGGGGCGCATTGGAATCAAGATGTCCTCGAAAAAATTGCCGATACTGCCGGAGGCGCTTTATCTTATATCGAGAAACCCGAACAAGCCTTAGATGAGTTCGGCAAACTTTTTACCCGCATTCAATCCGTGGGTTTAACTAATGCTTACTTATTATTAGAACTCTTTCCGCATGCGAGACTGGCAGAACTCAAACCGATTGCTCAAGTGGCTCCCGATACCATCGAACTGCCGGTACAACAGGAAGGCGATCGCTACAGCGTCCGTTTGGGGGATTTGATGAAAGAAGAGCGGGTTGTTTTGGTGAACCTGTATATCAATCAGTTGACCCCCGGAGAGCACGCGATCGCGAATGTTCAAGTCCGCTATGACGATCCGGGTTGGGGACGAGAGGGAGTCTTCTCGGACAATATCCCCGTGGTGGTGCAGGTACAGGAACGCTATCAAGCATCGCCCAATGAAGGCGTACAGCAATCGATCCTCGCCCTCGCCAAATATCGTCAAACCCAAATTGCCGAAACCAAACTCCAGCAAGGGGATAAAGCTGGAGCCGCTACCATGTTACAAACGGCGGCAAAAACGGCTTTACAAATGGGAGATAACAATGCGGCAACCGTCCTGCAAAAAAGTGCTACGCGATTGCAAGAAGGAGGGGAGTTATCCGCCAGCGATCGCAAGAAAACTCGCATTGTTTCCAAAACCGTCTTGCAGGAAGAATAAGGGAAGAAAGCGATCGTGCTATCGGTTGAGTGACAAGAATTCTCATCCCCCTTTTTTATCACTATTGTCTGAGAATTGCTGCGAGTCCCTCGAGAATTCGCAATCAAAAAATCAAAGATTTAATTTTGCAGCTTCTGGGCAGTTCCTGCAAAAATAGTGCTTTTGGCTGTTAAGAGATTTGGGCTAAATCCCTTGAATAGAAAGGGTTTGAGGAGTTGAAAAAATCTCTCCCAAAACCACCTCGAACACTGAAAGCTGCAAAATTCTCTAGATTTTTTCTCACAAAAAAATGTTAAGATTCATCTTGCTTTGGGAACTAAGCTTGTAGCAGATGAAAATTTCGTTGTGAAATGGTCTTAGCTTTTTTGTTCTCTTTCTGATTCCCCATAATCGTAATCACAAAAATACTCTTGGCTATTTCAGGTGGCTTATTGCTAATGAGATTAAGTTATTGCTAGTAAATGATGGGCTTTTCTTCTTATTGGTGGTCTTTCTTTGTTAAATTAAATTTCTTAACACTGAAACGACTATTAAGTAGCTAGACAAAATTAATTGCATAGTCAGTGCCAAAATGCCGGAGAATCTGCTCAACAGCCTCCTTAAGAGTCTCCAAACTCTCATAATCCTTGGGTTTGAGCCATTGATATTTGATAAATCGCCAGAAAATTTCAATGAGATTGAGAGCGAGGGATGGCGAGGTTTCCTCGCCATATCCAATCGCTCTGTTGAGTTTCGGCGAACTCCTTGGCAACCAAAAGATTTCTAGGTTCTGCGATCGCCACTCCTCTAACTTCCCAAACAAACTTTTGCTGGTGTGAATTGAAGCAAGATCCATGACAATGAATGTCTTTTTTGTTACTCGCTTACAAAAATCATCGATACAAGCCACAACAATCTCACTATCGATTGAGCAATTCCAAAGATAAGAATCTAATTGATTGGATTTTCCCAAGAGTCCAAGAATATTAAAACGTCGGCTTTTCTGACTTTTCATGAAGAGTGTTTCTCCTCTTTCCTGCCACGCATAAGGAATATAGGGTTCTAGACAAAATCCAACTTCATCAAGATATCTAATTTCGATTTTACCTTGTCTTTCTTGCTCTTTTAAATTTTCTAACTCTTCTTTTTTTCTTTTGTATTCTTCTGGTTCTGGAGGATTAGCAACATCTTTTCTCATTCTTTTCCATGTCATTTTTAAACATTTTAATGCTCTTTTTAATGTTTGTTTACTCATATTTATTCCCCATTCTTCTTGGATTTTTTCTAAAACCTTCTTTAAATTTCTCGGAGTTTGTTTCGCCCATTTTTTGACTTGTTCTTTTTGCTCGTCATTCAAGAGCGGTTTTCTCCCCTTGCCTTTCCGTGCATATAAACTGACTAATTTTCTCTCTTTCCATTCTTTCCACCAATAACTTACTATTCTTTCGCTCACATTAAATATGCTTGCGATTTGACTAATACTCCAACCCTCATATCTCAATAATACTCCATGTGCTCGTCGCCTCACTTGATATGATTCACTTTCTCGATAAATCCGCCACAGTAGTTTTTTTGTTTCTCTTGCTAACTTTTCCATAACTGCTTTGTCTGTTTTTTCTTATTTTACTACATCTGCAATTAATTTCGGATGTCTACTTA
>JBFRWJ010000702.1:0-12602 GCA_051439525.1 Spirulina sp.
GCATTGCCGCGATCGCTTTGTTTCAATCCCTCAGAGGGATTAGTTGTTATTGAAACTGGTTTGTTTCCTGTTCCCCGAATGAGGTGTACGTTTCAATCCCTCAGAGTGATTAGTTGTTATTGAAACACAAGCACAACATTGACATCATTACCGCCAGTCCACCTTGCCGTTTCAATCCCTCAGAGGGATTAGTTGTTATTGAAACACGCACCCAAGGCAATTAGTAAAGGGGCGCGAGTCCACCTTGCCGTTTCAATCCCTCAGAGGGATTAGTTGTTATTGAAACATCGCTTCTTCTGCCGTGATAGACTTTTTATCAAGTCGTTTAAATACCTCAGAGGGATTAGTTGTTATTGAAACTCAGACAATTAAGCAATCCCATAGCTATTGCCCAGTTTCAATCCCTCAGAGGGATTAGTTGTTATTGAAACCGCCCAGTTGTGAAACCCTTGTGGTATTTAGTTTTCAAGGTTCAGTTCCGTCTACCGAGGTTAACTATAGCATTTCAGCCCTCGCCTCCGCAAGACCATCAGCAAAAAAATCCCGAAAACCCAAACCAGACAAAGAGTTTAGCGTTTCCGTAGACCCCCGATCGCGTCCGATCGCACTCAAACCCAGACCAGATCTGAATTTGACCCCTCTGGAAATGGGCCAGCAAAAATGAGACCCCCCGGTATCCGCAAAACGAGAAAAATCTCACCGATCGCTCACCTCAAAATCATCCCCTCCAAAGCAGCTTGTAACTCAGCCGTTAACAATTTAACCGCTTTTTTGACCCCTTGACGGTGTTTCCCCGGGGACTCCTCCTGACACCTCAACCAAAATTGAGTGACAGAAATCGGCGTACCGATGGTGACGTAGGACTTGCGCCAACCCAAACGAGGACGACGGGGGATTTTAATCCCCTTAATGCGAGCAATCGCATCAAAAATAATAAAAGTCGTTTCGATAAATCTTTCCACGGAGGGTTTTTCTTGGAGATAAGTCCCCGTCACCGCCACAAAACTCTCTACCAAGCGCATATGTCGCATGCGGATTGCGGATTCGTGAGCAACCCAGTCCGCCAATCCTCGTTGAAAGGGGGGGAGTACCTTACCCTTCTCTCGAGTGTAAATGCGATTCCAACCCGCCTCCTCGATCCGGCGACAGCGATCGATCGCGTTTCCTTGGGGCTGAAGCTGAAAATATTCTTCACAAACCCGTAATGCCTTATCCAATAATACTTGTAGGCGAGCCACTAAAATTTTTTCTGGGGTATCTCCGGGATAGCGATCGGGAAACGGACAGTTGTAGTAACGCTGATAAAACGCTTCCATTTGGGCGATCGCGAATTCGCTTAAATTCAATAAACGTTGATAAAAAATCTCCCGGTGCGTCTCGCTAGCAGATCGCCCGATCCGTTGCACCGCCAAACCGCAATCTGCCTCTAAGGTACTTAAAAGCCAGTCTAACTTCGACCAAGGCGGAACGACATAACGATACTGAATGCCGATGGGAACGATAAAAACCTCCTCACTCCGGTTCGCCTTGCGCAAATCCTCCACGCACCAAACTCCCAGTTGCGCCGTCCCCGGTTCCAAAGGACTGACCAGTTCGCTATGACCGTTTGTCGCTCCTTCCGGCGCGATCGTCAGGGGCATCCTACCATCCACCAACAAAGCCCGAGCCATGCGAATTGCCTCTCGATCTAAGCGTTTCCCTCGATGAATGGGAATCCCCCCGAACCGAGAGAACAGCCAACCCAACCATTTCCCAGCCCAAATCGTCATTCCTCGCTCATAAATGACATAACTGTAAAAGGGATATCGCAAAGAAATCCCCAATTTGCGGGCAGTTCGGGGTAAAGTTCGGGAGAAGGTATAAATGAGACTCAAAGGATCGTCTACCTCGACATGACGAAAGGCAAATAAGAGGCGAACTTTCCCCGCTTGGAATCGTTGATAAAATTCCGCCAATGTTTTCCCATTCGTCACCTGAATCTCAGAAATTCCCGCAGGCAACCAAGGTCGCAGGCGAAAGCGCAGTAAAATGGGCAGTATCGAGACGACCAATCTCAGCAGGACAGAATTGGCCCGTTGGGGGATAAACTCGAGTTTGGGTTGGGCGCGGTACTCGGGAGGAGTAACGACGCGATCGCGGCTGTAAAACAATGCAGATAATTAGATAATTGGTGAGTATTAACTGTCCCCTGTTCCCTGTTCGCTGGTGACTGGTGACTGGTGACTGGTGACTGAAAAGACGGGTGACTGAAAAGACGGGTGACTGGAAACGCCTTCTTCTAAAATGCGGATGCTATCCGGTGCGATGCGAATCCGCACCCGTTCCCCCACGGAAAAAGAACTTAAGTTGTTTTGATATAAGTTCTGCCGCCGCACGGAAAGCAAACTTTGTGAGGTCAAGCGCACGACAAAACGGGTGTCGGTGCCTAAATAGACCATTTCCTCGACAGTCCCCAATAATCCCTTTTCATCGAGATAATTCTCCGGGTGAATCGTCGCTTTTTCCGGACGAATGACGAGGGTGACGACTGTGCCGATGGGAAGTTCGGATTCGTAAGGCACGGAAATGGGCAATTCCTCGTCTACCAAGACGATCGCGCCCCCCGATCGCCATTCGATGACCCGCCCGACTAAGAAGTTACTTTCCCCGATAAAATCCGCGACAAAGCGACAATTGGGGGTTTCGTAAATTTCCGTCGGGGTGCCGGTCTGCAACACTTGTCCGGAACTTAAAACCGCAATGCGATCGGACATGGTTAAGGCTTCTTCTTGGTCGTGAGTCACATAAATAAAAGTAATGCCCACCTGTTGCTGCATGTGTTTGAGTTCGATCTGCATTTCCTTGCGCAGTTTGAGATCGAGTGCCCCTAACGGTTCGTCAAACAGCAAGACTTCCGGACGTTTCACCAGTGCCCTTGCTAAAGCAACCCGTTGCTGCTGTCCCCCCGAGAGTTGACGGGGACGACGGTTTTCCAACCCATTGAGTTTGACTAATGCCAGCACGTCTCCGACGCGACTGCGAATTTGCGATCGCGGCAGATTGTCCATTTCTAACCCAAAGGCAACGTTTTCCGCGACCGTGAGATGGGGAAAGAGGGCATAATTTTGAAAAACCGTATTCACAGGACGATGAAACGGGGGGCGATCGCCCATCGCTTCTCCGTGAATGTAGACTTCTCCGGAAGTGGGCAGCTCAAACCCGGCGATCGTGCGTAAAATGGTCGTTTTGCCGCATCCGGAAGACCCTAACAGGGAGAAAAATTCACCTTCTCGTACCTGTAAGGTCACATCATTGACCGCCAAAACTTCACGATTATTTTGCCCTTGAAAGACCTTTGTCACCTTAACCAGTTCAACTGCATCCATGGTTGTCCCCTGCCCATTTAATCTTAATATTCCCCCGAATTTGGGGGAGGGAAAAATCTGCGCTTTTGCGATCGCGAACTAACTGCCTATCGCAACTTTCAATTCCGTCCAAGTTTGCTCGTACAGAACCGTATTTTTCCCCAAATCATCGGCATATTTTAACCGCTTGAATGTTTCTGGAGGCGGATAAATCCCGGGATTTTCCAAATCTTCTTTTTCCAGTAAATTTTCTTCGCGGGCGGTTTTATTGGGAGAGCCATATTTGACGTAGTTAGAAATTCTTGCACTGACTTTGGGTTCGAGAACAAAGTTAATAAACTGTTCGGCTAACTTCTTATGGGGAGCTCCTTTGGGAATCGCTAAATTATCCGTCCAGACGATTGTTCCTTCTTCGGGAATGACATAACGAATCTTATCATTTTCTTCCATAATCTGAAAAATATCGCCACTCCATTCTACCGCAATATCAACTTCGCCTTGATCGAGTAAATCTTGTCCGGTATCCGGTGCAAATGTAGCAATAGCGTCTTTATTCTTAATGAGAAAATCCTTAGCTTTGGCCAGTTCGCTTTCGTTAATCGTATTGGGATCGTAACCCAAATACATTAAAATGGCTCCTAACATGGCTCTGGGATCTTCCATTAATGCCACTCTCCCTTTATATTTGGGCGCGAAAATTTCTTCCCAGCTTATGATCTCTCCTCCCGTTGCTTCAATGTTATACCCAATCCCGAGGGTACCCCATTGATAAGGTACGCTGTATTGATTTCCCGGATCGAAGGGCGGATCGATAAAGGCTTCATCAATATGTTTGAGATTGGGAATATTATTATGATCGAGTTCTTCTAATAATCCCTGAGCAACCATATTTTCGATAAAATCTCCCGTGGGGACGATAATGTCGTAACCCGGATTTCCCGGTTGAATTTTCGCTAAGAGTGCTTCGTTACTTTCAAAGGTGTCGTATTGAATCTTGACATTAAACTTTTCTTCAAATTCTGGAATCGTTTCCTCATCGATATAGGTTGACCAATTGTAAATATTCAGAACCCTCTCGGTATCCCCATTCCCATTCTTTCCCGTATTGCCAGAATCCGGACTGTTTGCAGTACATCCGAACGATATTGTAAAACCAAAAACGAACAAAAGTAGAAGAATCAGAAATTTTTTCATGATTTTTTCCTCGTTAAGACAAACCATTGAGAAGAGATCGATGGGAGAATAGTAGATTCTCGGTCACTCTATTATAGGTTTGAACGCCGTTGAAATGTCAAAGAAGAAACAACGATACCAATGGAAATCAAGAGCATAATGGTCGAAATGGCATTAATGGCTGGTGTCACGGATAATTTAATCATGCCGTAGACGAAAACGGGGAGGGTTGTCGTCCCCACTCCATTCGTGAAAAAAGTAATCACAAAATCATCGAAGGACAGGGTAAAAGCTAATAATGCACCACTGAGGATTCCCGGTGCAATTAAAGGCAAAATAATGCGTTGAAAGGTTTTCCATTCATTTGCCCCTAAATCCGATGCTGCTTCTTCCAAAGCGGGATCGAGTTCGGCAATTTTCGCTCTCACGACGACGGCAACATAAGAGATATTAAAAGAAACATGACCGATAATAACCGTGGGCAATCCTAAAACCAAACGAATGCCTGTTAAATTTTCCAGCAATTGAAAAACAAAACTAAAGAAAATCAGTAGGGAAATTCCCATTGTAATATCGGGAATAATAATGGGAAGAAAGAGTAATCCTTCTAAAAGCGTGCGTCCGCGAAAACGAAAGCGTTCCATTCCCAAACCGATCGCAGTCCCCAAAATGGTTGCTAAAATGGTAGAAACGCCGCCGACAATGATACTGTTCCAAAGGGCATCCCAAATTTGTCTATTGGAGGGAGTTCCCTGACCCATTAAACCCGCAAACAGATCCAGATACCAATCGAGGGTAAAGCCTCGCCAAACTGCATTCGATCGGGAGACATTAAAGGAATAAATAACGAGAATAATAATCGGGGCATAGAGAAATAGAAAGGCAAGAATAGAGTTCCCCCATAAGATGATTTTGCCTCCGGAACGAATGAATAAATCTAGTTTTTTAGTTGTTGTTGGGTTCACGATTTTTTCTCTTCTGAAACTCTAAAGTAGACTAGAATTGGCAACAAGACGATCGCCATCATCATGATGGATAAAACAGAGCCAAAGGGCCAATTTCTTGCACTTAAAAACTGACTCTGAACCAAGTTCCCCAGCATAATCGTTTTGGCACCGCCTAAAATATCCGGTGTCACAAATTCGCCAACAGCAGGAATAAAAACCAGTAACGAACCGGCGATAATTCCTCGGGATGTTAAGGGTAAAACAATTCGGAGAAAAGTCCAGAAATCATTTGCGCCTAGATCGTGGGAAGCCTCAATTAAGGAAAAATCAAATTTCTCAATTGTGGCATATAAGGGTAAAATCATAAAAGGAAGATAGCCATAAATCAAACCAATAGAAACGGCAAAGGAGTTAAAGATTAATTCTAAAGGTTCATTGGTGATTCCGAGACTTTGCAGGATAATATTGATGACTCCTTCCGTTCTCAATAAAACAATCCAAGCGTAAATTCTCACCAGAAAGTTTGTCCAGAAGGGAATAATGACCAGAAGTAAGAAAATATTGCGCCATTGGGGGGGACGGGTGGCAATAAAGAACGCGAGGGGATAGCCAATGAGCAAACAGGCAAACGTTGTTAAAAAGGCCAGATAAAGAGAACGAAAAAAGACTGTCCAATAAATCGGGTTAAAAAGGCGCTGATAGTTTTCTAAGGTGAGAATCCAATCGACACCACCATAAGTTCCTCTTTCCAGAAAGCTATAGATTAAGACAATGGTTAAAGGCAGTACAAAAAATAAGATCAGCCATAACGTTCCGGGGAACAGAAAGACAAAAAGATTAATCTTTTTCCGGGTATCAGTTTGCAAATATGAATAAATTTTTTCTTTTAAATTGAGTTGAGTTGGGTTCATAATCCGAAAGCGATCGCGTTTAACTTTTAACTGTTCTGTTATCTATTTTTCCAAAGCCAGAGATGATTGTCGTGATGAATTAACTGAGTTTTGAAATTATACCGATCTTCAACAGTTTTGCGCAGTCGATCCGAGACATTTAAAAAATAGAGATCGCTAAAATTGGCAGGAATATCGGGTATTGTCTCCCAATCGGGTCGATCGCCATTGTCGATTAATAATAAATTTAGATTTGGCTCGAGGTCGTGACTCAAGGAAAGGATGTTCCCCAGATTGATCCCAGAGGAAACGGTCATTAATAAAGGGTTTTCGCTAGACGCGATCGCTTGCACGATTTTGGGATTGTGAAAACTCACGATTTTATTCCATGATGTTTCTGAGTTAACATAAAACCAAGCCGAGAGCAAGCCCATTGTAACAATCGATAACGTTACACCTTTCCAGAAGAGACGTTTCCAGAAGCGAGGATGAAGTATTTGCGTTGCGAGGAGATACGCGATCGCGATTTGTATTCCCAAATACATGGGGACGAGATAGCGACTGGAAGTCGATCGCTGTCCTCCTAAGATGAGATCTGGAAGTACTAAAAATAAGGGTAACGTTAAAGTTAAGGTGACAACAAAGAACCCAATGTGTAAAGGAGTATGGCGACAGAGAAAATAGAAAGAATAGAGAATGAGCAATAAAATGAAAGGTAAGGTGATATGATTTTGTAAAGTATGAAAACTGAATTCACCGGGCAGAAAAATAAAAGCACGACTGAAGTGCATTGCCCACAATTTCAACCAGATTGGGAAAGGAAGAGCAATAGCTGTCCAACTTGTACTCGTTTTCGCTAAACTTGAAAAAATAATGGCCAGCCAAGGGGAAAATGCCAACAGAGAAAAGAGAAATGCAGTAATATAAAAGTAGAGCGATCTCGTCCGGCGAAATTTTTCGAGAACCAAAAGATATATTCCCTGTCCGATCGCAATCATGCCCGAGAAAGGAAAGGTATAAAATCCGAGAGTGAGTGCGATAGCGTATCCCCCCCAATTCTTGAGATTTTGTACTATCGTTGCCCCCTCTCGGGTGAGGCGAATTGCTCGTAAGAATAAGATGCTAGACAGTAAAATGAGAACCGTCCAAAGACTATATTGTCGTGCTTCTCGAGCATAGAGAAGGAAATACGGAGAAACTGACGCGATCGCGATCGCCATCCATCCCACTAAACGCGATTGAAATAATTGCCAACACAACCCATACAAACCAGGAAAAACCAACAGACTTATCAGAGCAGAAAAGCAGCGAATCGCCGTCACTGAAAAGCCAAAAATATTGCCCCAAAGTCTTAGCAAACTGTAATAGAGAGGAGGATGTTCGCTTGCATCGATCGCCAGTACCCGTATTGTATCGGAAAAGCGTTTTTCCGTCCTCGGAGTTTGATACGCTTGTAAATCTCGAACTCGAACAATTTCCCCTGTAAAAATTTCTTCTCTGACTTCCTTTTTAGTATATCCTGAAATTCTTAAGGACGTTAATGCTTCATCATGCCAATAAACTTGATGGTCTAGATTGTAGAAACGAAAGACGATCCCCAAAATTAGGAGAATGATGAAAAAACCGCGTAGTTTTAAGGGCAAGTGAAGCTGAAGGTTTTCGCTAATTTTCATCACTTCTCATCCTCATTTGTTTTCCAAAGCTGAAGATAAACATCGCGATAAATGAGTTGAGTGTTCCAGTCATATTTATCCTCGATCGTTTCACGCCATCGATCTGAGGTGTTAAACAGATAGATATCGCTAAACTCTGAAGGGATATTCGGGATTGATTCCCCATCGTGAGGATCGCCGCGATCGTTAATTAAAAGTAAATGTAAATTAGGATCGAGAGCATGGCTCAACGAGAGAATATGTCCGAGATTAAGCCAATCGGAGTTAGTAATCAACAAAGGATTGTCACTCTGTTCGATCGCCCGCACGACTTTGGGGTTATTAAAATTCATCAGTTTGTTCCATGATGTTTCCGATATAGCATAAAACCAACAAGAAATCAAACCCCAAGTAATAATCAGACTGGTGGCGGTTTTCCAGAAGAGATTTTTCCTAAAGCGAGACTGGAAAATTTGCGTCGTCAGTAAATAAGCGATCGCGATATGGATTCCCAAATACATAGGGACGAGGTGACGACTCGAGAGCGCTCTTTGTCCTCCTAAAATGATATCGGGGACGACTAAAACGAAAGGGACGATCGCCGTTAAAGTCAGAATAAAAAGCCAAATTCGCAAAGAGGTCTGGCGATAGAGAAAATAAAATGAATAACCAATCAGCCAGACAAATAAAGGCAATATCAAGATGATTTGTATCTTTTGTACGCTGTCAAACGGATCGCTTCTGATAAAGGTACAGGCATAGATGAAGTGCCTTATCCATAGTCTCAGCCAAACTGTAAAAAACAAGGGTTTAGTCGTCCAATCCGTGCCGGTTTGCGACCAAGAGGAAAGCACGATCGCTAACCAAGGAGAAAATACAAGGAGAGAAAAAAGAAAGGAAATACTATAAAACAGTATTGCTCTCGTCCAACGAAATTTTTCAACAATAAAAAGATATATTCCCTGTCCGATCGCTACAATCCCCGATAAAGGAAAGGTATAAAATCCGAGGGTTGATACTAAAGCGTATCCTCCCCAATTTTGCCAGTTTTCTCGAGGCGTTGCACGATGGCGAGTCAGTCGAATGGCGCGTAAAAATAACGCACTCCCCAGTAAAATTAAAACCGTCCAGAGACTATATTCTCTCGCTTCTCGCGCAAAAACAAAATGATAGGGAGAAACCGCCACGATCGCGATCGCCATCCATCCCACTAAACGCGACTGAAATAATTGCCAACACAACCCATACAGACAAGGAAAAACAAGTAAATTTATCAGAGTTGAGAAAATGCGAATTGCCGTAATCGAAGACCCAAAAATATCAGTCCAAACTCTTAGGGTAGTATAATAAAGAGGAGGATGATGGGCATCTTCAAGCGCCAGTGCTTTGATAACATGAGATATATGGCGATCGGGCTGGGGATGCTGATATTGATATAAATCTTTGACTTGCAGAACCTCTCCCGTAAAAACATCTTGTTTGACTTCCTCGACAGTATAGCCAGAAATCCGTAAAGACGTATAGGCTTCATCGTGCCAATAAACTTGGCCGTGCAAATTATAGAAGCGCAAAAAGATGCCCAAAATCAGAACAGTGATGCAAAACCCTTGAAATATTTTCATGCTTGCTCATCCACCGCCGACAATCGTGACAATTTCCAAGCGATCGCCTTCTTTCATTGCCGTATTTTGCCAATATTGTCGGTGCAAAATTTCCCCATTATATTCAACGGCAACCAAACGAGGATCGAGTCCCATTTGTTCGAGAACTGACGGCAAGAAACTGTTCGCTTGACAAACTAAAGATTCGCCATTAACCTGTAAAGTTATGAGTTGCTGGTTGTTAGTTGTGGGTTGATTGTTCATTGATAATTGTTCATTGAATTAAGTTGGCTGAGAAAATATCGAGTGATTTGTGAGGGTTTTTCGGCCTGCATGATGGCTCGGACGACAGCGACTCGTTTTGCTCCTGCATCGATAACTTCAGTGAGATTTTGTTCGTTAATCCCACCGATCGCGAACCAAGGCAGGGGACAATTCGCCGCGACATGGCGCAAATACTCGAAACCTGCCGCCGCTTTTCCCGGTTTGGTGGGGGTTTCGTACACCGGCCCCGCTCCAATATAATCTGCTCCCGCCGCGATCGCCTTGTCCATTTCCCCGGGATTGGTGGTAGAAGCCCCGATAATACGACGCTCTCCCAAAAGTTGCCGTGCCACTTCAACAGGAGTATCCTGCTGGCCTAAATGAACGCCATCCGCATCCACCGCCAAGGCAATATCGATGCGATCGTTGACGAGAAAGATCGCCCGGTAACGATGACAGAGATCGCATAATTTTTGCGCCTGGGCCAGTCTCACGGTATCGTCAGCATTTTTATCGCGATATTGCACGAGGGTCAACCCCCCTTGTAAAGCCGCTTCAACCGCGGAAAACAAGTGTTGGGAGGGAGACGTGACCAAATAAAGCCGAGACTCTTCGAGGAGTTGCTGGCGGCTCGTCCCAAACAGTTCCGTTTCCAGAACATAAGTCCGATAGCGAATTTGTTTGGCCGCCGCGGCCATTTCCGGACGTTCCAATTTGCCGTATTCTTCCAAAACCCTTAAGGCTTCTTGCACTCGGCATAAATTCGCCTGTAAAACTTGTTTGAGATTGGCTCGGGTCTCTTCTTGGGGATGGGATAAGTCCGTACCGGGATCTCCAAGAGTATCCCTTGCTTGGCGAATGTCGGAAGTGTGCCAAGTGGCAATTTCTTGGCGCATTTCCTTACAGGTCAGGGTCAGTTGGCGATCGCTCAAACCAAAACGACACCATTCCTCAACAATTCTCAATCCTTCTCGCGCCCGGTCTAGATTGGCATCTAAAATCCGATAGACGGCTTGCATTTGCCACGAGGCATCCCAGTTTGGCTCGCCCATATTAATTGCTTTGTCCTTCAATTGCCGGAGAAATTCGGGTACTCAATGCAATTAATGTACCAGCAAACGCCAACGCGATCGCGCCGAGAATTGCCGTTGCGGGAATTCCTTTCACGGTGGAGAATATGCCGTCAAAGAAGCTCATCGCAGCGCTAAATCCCCCGAAAAATAAGCCGATCCCCAGCCCCGATCGCCCTTGAGGCACTAACCCCAACGTAAAAGGTACCATGCCGTTGAGAATGAGACTGAAAGCAAACGCGAGGAAAGCAGAAGCGATGGCGACGGCGACCCCGAGGGGAACGAATGCTACCGTTGCTAACATCGCGATCGCGCCCCCGATTCCCAGCAACATCCCCCGAGTGTTGCCAATCCGTTCGGCCAATTTTCCCGCAGGAAGTGCCGTGAGTGCCATTCCCACACTAAATCCTGTCATTCCCCAGCCGGCATTCTCAGCTAAAAAGTTGCCATAAACGGGCCCGAGGGTGGCAAACAAAAAGCGAAAGGCCCAAGCAAGACCAATTCCCGTGCCAACGATGGTTAAAATGGTCAGTAAACCTAGATGGCTGCGATCTTGCTCTGCTTCCAGTTGAGGGGGATCGGGAGGAGTGACGAAGCGCAAAAAGGCGGCCCCTCCCAATAACGCCACGGAACCGATCGCGAAGGCAAATTGCGGTCCCAAGCCCAAAATAAAACCAAAGGCTGTAAATCTCAAGCTGTTAATCAATTGTTGAATCAGGGTCAAACAACTCGCGGCGAGGGGCAACGCAATAGGTGGGGCGGTTTTTCCCAGTAAAACCACCGCAGGACTGCGAAAAATCGCCATTGCCGATGCCCAAGCGACAACCATAATGGGAAATATCGATTTCGCGATCGCCGAGTCACCGCCAAAAATGACGAGTGCGGGAATGCCGATAAACAAAGCTGAGGCGAGAATGACCCCCCCAGCAATAAAGGGAAACCGCGTCCCCATAAACCGTTGAAAGCGATCGGACAGACCGCCGGCAATGGGTTCGATAACGGCTTCTAGAGCGTGTTCGATAGTTAAAAGAACGATAGCCAATTCTTTGGCAAAACCCAACTGTTCTAACAACTGGGGCAAATATAAGGCATAAATTACCCATGTCAGCGTAATGGCTCCTTGTACTGCTGTAATACCGCCCACGCGCCACCACAAAACTCGATCTCGTGCCATAACTTTTGTGCCAAAACTCTTTCTAATTCTAGCCTTTCCCAAAATTTTGAATTGAACGATACTTCTACTGTTCGGAGTGCGATCTCCATCTGTCGAAGATCGAGTCGAGCCAGCCACGCTTCCCGATCGCCATCTGGGTTTACTCCGTCCCCCACAACGCTCAAACCATCACTTGATATTGCTGTTGCTACCTGTAATTGCCAGCCTGTCAAATCCACACTAATTCTAAGACAAGGAACATGAATCCTCCAAATCCTCCAAACAACAGACACAACAAAATCCGGGAGAAACTCCGATCCCTCAAAACAAGCTCAGTCGCAGTCTGATGAATAATCTTCATGATTCTAACGGTGAAGTTTAATTGATAATTCTGATTTTTCAGGCTTTTGCCAAAATCTAATTGACCAGATTAACCATGTCACGCCACTACCCTGTCACTCTGGAAAAATCCTTGTCATTAAAGAAATTCAAATTTGTAATTATCCAT
>JBFRWJ010000703.1:0-9898 GCA_051439525.1 Spirulina sp.
CGACAGCAGAGTTTTTGCTGCGACTGGGTACGATAAAACCTACAGATCAATATGACTTTAGTACAAAGCAAGGGACACAGCGAGCTATTATTCGTGAATGCAAACGACACGGTTTAACTTTAAATTCCCAGATTGCTTATGTTCTCGCTACTGTTGAACATGAAACTAACAATACATTTAAACCCGTCAGAGAAGCTTATTGGTTGAGCGAAGATTGGAGACGACGAAATCTTCGTTATTATCCTTATTACGGACGAGGTTATGTTCAATTAACTTGGAAATTTAACTATCAAACGTACAGTGATATTTTAGGAATTGATCTGGTGAATAATCCAGATCGGGTTATGAAGCCAAATATAGCTGTATTTATCCTAGTAGATGGGATGGCAAGGGGAAAATTTACAGGAAAGAAATTGGGAACTTACGTTAATGGTAACAGAACCAATTTTGATGAAGCGAGAGTTGTGGTTAACGATCGTGATAAAGCTAAACATATTGCTGAGTTAGCGATCAATTGGCAATCTAGAATGAGATCTCTTGAATCTGTTGCTATAGAGGAAACTCTAGGCGAAGATCAATTAGATGAAATAGATGAATTAGTTTGGAAAACACTTTCGTCTTCTTAATAGGAAAATGGATAGCCTACAAAATCAAAGAGATGACTAATTTTTCTGGAATGCTAAGTCAATTGACTTAATATTTTTGACTCCAGTGTCAGACCAACCAAAGCCTTTTCCTGTGTACAATCTCAACGATAATTTGTTGACTTATTACCTAAATTAGGAGGATTAAACTTATGTCACTCGAAAGTCTTCTTGAGAAGAATAATGAATTATTTAAGGAATTATTGGAAGGGGATGTCTTAAATAAAAGTCCAAGATTGAAAGAGACGAGTTTTAAGACTCCAGATGTCAAAAAATATTTGGATTTGCGTATCACTGGAAATAGGAATGAAGCGACTCAACTATTCTCTGGAATAGATTAATTTGTAGTAGAAGCTGTCATCAAAGAAATAAATCGTCCTGCAATATTAATTAAAGATGATAAATTTGAGCAACCTTTAGCTGAATTTTGGATAAATCGTCTAGAACCTAATAGAGCGACCATCGAAAAAATTATTCCTTCAGTGGGAAGAATTGAGGTCAAAAATCACCCAAGAGGTTTTGCTTATCTTGGAACTGGGTGGTTGGTTGATGAAAATATTATTGTGACCAATCGTCATGTAGCTAGAGAATTTGCTACTTTTGACAACGGCAACTTCATCTTTGCCAGTAATCCTATTACAAACAGAATAATCAAGCCACATATAGACTTTGTAGAGGAATACAGAGATCCTGATGAGGCAGAGATTAATATTGACGATATCTTATATATTGATAGTGACTTAGATATTGCTTTTTTGAAGTTAAAAGGGGGGAACGCGGCGGTTCGTCCCATTATCCCCTTAGCGAGTACCCCTCCGGACAGTGGCTGTGAAGTTGCCGTTATCGGTTATCCTGCTGCTGATAGTCACCGAAATCCTCTTGAACCTGCTAAGATGAGGAAAATTTTTGCCGATATCTATGACGTTAAACGACTCCAACCAGGAACAATCACAGCAGTCATAGACGGACAGCCAATATTCCATCATGACTGTTCTACCTTGGGGGGCAATTCTGGTTCTCCTGTTCTAAATATTAAGACAGGAGAAGCAGTTGGACTTCATTTTGCTGGTGATTTTAAAAAACAGAACTATGCCATCTCAGCATCAATTGTTAAGCAAAAACTAGAGGCTCTACAAGCAGGAACTTTAGAGATTGTCAGTCTAGACCAAACTCCGTTAATCATCTTTCCTAGTCCTGTTGACGTAGAAGAAGTTGATAACGAAACCCCCATTGAGTTTGAAGATATCCCTTGTCTTTGTCCTTTAGATGTTCAAAGCCTTGAAAATTCAAGCTTAGAAGGACCTTTTTCCGCAGTAAATACTCAATTACCTAAAAGAGGAACAGGTTACTATAGTTATGCTCGGTATCGCGACAAACAATTCGGATTACCTGAAACTATCCAAGCGATCGAAGCAATAGGCGAGGCTTGGTTCCAAAATCATCGCAGGGGACCTTTAATTGGGATAGGAAATATTAGTGTAGAAGGTGGTGGCCCTGTTCCTCCCCATAAGAGTCATCAAAAGGGACTAGATATTGACTTCCGTCCTTTGAGAAAAGATGGAGCCAGAGTTGCTGTTACTTTCAAAAGTGCTAGTTACTCTCGCTCCCGAACTCAGGAGCTAGTGAATACCATCCTAACTAATCCCGTTCTTAGCGTTGAATTGATTTTTTTTAACGATCGAAAAGTAAAAGGAGTCCAACATTGGCCTGGACATGACAATCATCTTCATGTCAGATTTACAAAGTAAGTGGTCGGATAAAATTAACTCTCTTCTGTCACTTTCGGAATAAGCAATCGCGACAGTCCTTACAGGACTACAATTTCACTAATTTGGTCTCGGTCTTTTTAATTAAACTTTACCCAGAAAATTGCCATGAGTAATCGCAAAATTTTAGCTAAAGTTGATACTGTAATCAAACTTTCTACCGAAGATAGTCTGAGACTTTCGGAATCGGAAAAATTTGCCTTAAAACAAGGAGAAGAATTAGAGATTAATTGGTATCGTTCAGCCTCTAATAATCATTGGGAGTTTGAATTAGAATCGCCTAAAAAGGGGTTCTTTAATTGGTTTGCCTACAGTCCTCATGTTGAAATTACAGGAATACAAGGATTCAAAAATAAACTTAAAGAAATTGCGGAAAGAGAATGGGAATTTTTTGGCAAAGGTACAAGAAAAGAAAGTGAAGAAGATTTTTGGCAACACATTTCTAAATATTGGCGTGAAGGAGTGGAAATAAATTATGTTAATACAAAAGCAGAAGTTTCTAGCCCTAATTTTCCTTGGTCAGCAGTATTTATCTCTTGGGTTATGAAACAAGCTGGTGCTGGTGACAAATTCAAGTATAGTGCAAGACATTCTATCTATATTCGAGATGCTATTAAAAATCGTAAAAATAATGTATCTGATGCAAGATTTAAAGGTTACAAAATTGATGAGATGTCTCCTGAAGTTGGTGATTTAGTTTGTGCAGCCAGAGAAGATGGAGTAACTTACGACACTACCACTGACTACAAATCTCATTGCGATCTTGTTGTAGCTAAAAGAGCTAATGAAATTGATATCATTGGTGGAAATGTAAGTAATTCAGTGACTCGAAAAACTCTCAAATTAGATGCCCAAGGAAAAGTCAAAGATACATCAAGACCTTGGTTTGCGATCGTTAAAAATTTACTTTAATTGGGGTGTGGGATGATGTCTGACTATATTTTTAATTAAACTTTACAATACTTTGCTCATTGGATGAGTCTCCCGAAGGGTAATGTTTGCCTCCTGTTCGCCGTTGGTAGGGATTGTCCGCTACTGTCCGGCATTCGGTGGATAGCCCCGACTGGAAAACTCCACTCAACGAGATCGTTTGTATCTCAAAAATTCGACTTTCGTAGAATTGTCATCTCGTGCCCACCTTCGCTACAGTAACAGCTAAACTCGGAAAGGTTTTGGCACAATGGCAGAAGCAGAGCAAGATACCAATAAAGATTACTTGGGAACGAGCCTCTCGTTTCCATTACGGCGTAACGTACAAGGGAGTTTGCAACTAAGTTCCAACGATCGCAACGTTGAAGAATCCATTCGTATTATCCTCAGTACCCGACATGGCGAACGCGTCTATCGTCCTCAATTTGGCTGTCGGCTGTCAGAATTGCTCTTTGCGCCGATGAATACACAAACCTTACTCCTCACTCGTCTCTACGTTGAAGAAGCTCTCACAATCTGGGAACCCCGCATCGAAATCGACAATATTTATACCGAACCCGATCCCCTCAAGGGTCGCATTGATATTACGATTCAATATCACACTAAAGAAGAGCACACTAAAGGTAGTATTGTTTATCCCTTCTATCTTTTACCCGAGTAAAGAGTTAAGAGTAATAGAGTAACTAACAACTAACAACTAACAACCAATAACCAACAACTAACAACCAATAACAAAAATGGATTTAAACTTTTTACCGAAACTCCCCAAAGCCAACCTCGACGATCGCGCCTACGAAGATCTGATCCAAGAATGTCTGCTCCGCATTCCCCGCTACTGTCCCGAATGGACGAACTATAACGCCAGCGATCCCGGCATTACCCTCGTCGAACTCTTCGCTTGGCTGACGGATCAAATGCTCTATCGGTTCAATCAAGTACCGAGACGCAACTACATCACTTTTCTGGAGATGTTGGGGATTCGCTTGCGTCCGCCAAAACCCGCACAAACTAATGTAACGCTTTATCTCAGCGCTTCCTTACCCGAAACGTATACCATTGCGGCGGGAGTCGAAGTTGCCACCGAACGCAGTGAAACCGAAGAAGCCGTCGTATTCAGTACCAATCGCCCCCTAGCGATTGGCATTCCCAGCATCCGCCACTTTCTCACCGCCCCAACCCTCGAAGATCGTCCCCGCATTCTGCGCGATCGCTTTAGCGGCACTTGGTCTTTGCGCCCCGATGGGGAATGGGAAGGGCTAGAACTGTCTTTCTTTGAGGAGCGCCCTCAAGACGGCAACTGTTTTTACCTCGTCTTCGATCCCGATCCTCCTATTGCCGGCAATGTCATCGCCATCACCTTCAAGGGAGAAGCCGCAACCTCCACCGGGATCGATCCCGAACGTCCCCCCCGTCGTTGGGAAGCTTGGAACGGACAAACTTGGGAATCCGTTCTCTGGCAAGAAAGCGACGATCGCACTCAAGGATTTAGCTTTAGCGAGATCGCGCGCAACGGCGGCAACCCCCTGCAAGGTGCCGATGTCATTCTTCACTGTCCTCCCACTTGGGTCGTAGAAACCTTTAGCACCTATCGAGGTCGCTGGTTGCGCTGCGTTTGCGAACACCCGTCAGACGATCGCCCGGAATACTTACAGTCCCCGCGCATCGTGGGGTTGAGCGTGCGTTCCCTTGGAGGAACCGTCGATGCCACCCAGTCCACTCGTATCAGCAATGAAATTCTCGGAGAGAGCGACGGCAACCCGGGACAGGTCTTTCAACTGCAAAGCACGCCCATTCTGCCCCGTCACGAAGAAGAATACTTGCTGGTCACCCCCGTCGGCGGCGTGCCCCAACGGTGGCAGGAAGTGAGAGATTTTTCCGAATCCGGAGCCAACGACCTGCACTATACCCTCGATTCTCTCACCGGAGAAATCCAATTCGGCCCCCTGATTCGCGAACCCAATCAACTGCGCGATCGCACCCGAGCCTTAACCGACGATCGCCACGAACGCGGACGACCCGAGGGGGAGGAAGAAGACCTAGAGGGCAAAGAAACCCAATATGGTGCCATTCCCCATCGAGGCGCCTCGTTGATGATGGTATCCTATCGCACGGGTGGCGGCTTGCGGGGAAACGTCCAAGCCGGCACCATTCGCATTCTCAAATCCGCCGTTCCCTACGTCGCGCAACTGACCAACTATGCTCCCGCCCGAGAGGGTGCCGATGCCGAATCCCTTGATTCTGCCGTCATGCGCGTGCCGAAAATGTTGCGAACCCGCGATCGCGCCGTCACCGCCGAAGATTTTGAAACCCTTGCCATTCAAGCGGGACGGGGAGCGATCGCTCGGGCGCGCTGTTTGCCCGGGGAAAAAGAAGCGGCAGGAATTGTCAAACTCGTTCTCGTTCCCCAACTCGATGCCCGAGCGATCGAACGGGGACAGGGCATTTCTCCCCAGAGTCTATCCCTCTCCCCTCCCCTCGTCAAACAAGTTTTGGACTATCTCGACGAACGACGGTTACTGGGGGTAGAAATCCAATGTCGCGAACCGGAATACGTGGGGGTATCCGTCCAAACCGAAGTTGCCCTCGAACCGGAATATAATAATCCGGCGGCGCAACAAGATATTCTCCACAAATTGCAAGTTGCCCTCTATCGCTTCCTCAATCCCCTCACTGGCGGTCCGGATGGCAATGGCTGGCCTTTTGGTCGTCCCGTCTACTCCTCCGATATTGTCACCTTATTTCAAGCCATTCGCGGCGTGCGCTACTTAGGAACGATTCAATTGTTTGAATTTCGCTACCAAGATAACGAATGGCAGCGATTTTTACCCCGAGAGCCTGCGATCGCTCCCGGTCCGTTAGGACTGATTTGCTCTTGGAACGACAGTCAAATTCGTTCCAGCCACCTCATCAATTTACTGCAATAAATGGGTTATTGGTTATTGGTTATTGGTTATTGGTTATTGATTATTGGTTATTGGTTATTGGTTATTGGTTATTGGTTATCCGATCGCCTCCAATCGCCAGCGATTGTCAAATAACAAACAACAAATAACAAACAACAAATAACAAACAACAAATAACAAAGCAAATGCCTCAAGCCAGCGAAATTCAACCCCTGCGATTGCAACTGACTCCCTTGCAACTTCCGGAAAGTGCCTGTCAACCCATTGACGCGCCTTGGATCGACTCGGGGGCGGGAGGGGTGTTTGGGGGGATGGAAACCGTCCGCAGTAAAATTTGCCAATTAGTGCTCTACCCGGGAGAACCTTGCGAATTGCTCGTGCAATTGGAAAATCTCAGCCGCCATCCTTTGGCCTTGAATTTAGAGATTGAAGGGAATATTCCTCGCAATTGGTATCGCATTGGTGGAGAAGGGAACGAATTGCCTCCGGGAGCAAAAATGGAAATCGTTCTCTATTTCCAACTCGATCGCGATTTCTTTGAAAATATTTCTCCCCAAAACATTCGCCAGCCCCTCCTTTTAGATTATCGCGGTCAAATTCAAATGACCTACAATCAAATTGCCAGCGATTCCGAGGGCAGATTGGGCAAAATTTACCAACGATTTGCACCGTTTCAACTCTTCATTCGCCCCCGCAGCCTCTACTTAAAATTTCTACCGGATCTCTACCGAGAAGTTGATTTTGTCGGTCGCCTGCTGAAAATTTTTGAAGAGGCCTTCGAGCCGGATTTTCATATTGCTTCCACTCTCTGGGCTTATTTGCATCCCCGCATGGCTTCCGAAGCGATGCTTCCCTTTCTCGCCCATTGGGTGGGATGGCAGTTCGCGTCAACCTTAAGCCTACAAAAACAGCGCACTTTAATTGCCAACGCGATCGAGATTTATCGCTGGCGGGGGACGCGGCGAGGGTTGCGCTATTATTTGCACCTCGTCACTGATTTGCCCCTCGACGAACGCCTCGAGGAAGCGGAAAAACATATTAGCATTCAAGAACTCGGGGGGCGGGGTTTTGTCGTCGGAGAAGCTGCAATGGGACAAGATACCATTATGGGAGGCGGACAGCCTTTTCACTTTATCGTTCGCCTGCGCGCCGAGCGCGATCGCCCCCTTGACGAGAAATTAATTCGCCAAATCATCGATCGAGAAAAACCTGCTTTTTGTTCTTACGAATTATATTTAGAAGCAGAAAATCACGCCGAAAATTGAGATTGACCAGGGTTGACAATTCCTTCCTCGATCGCACTGTTATGGTATATGATGAGTAAATGTGAGGTGCGTCTTGCTGTCGCGAACGCACCTTACCACAAGCAGTACGATCGCAGAATTAATTTTAGAAGCGCTCGCCACAATTGACGCGGTATCCTCGATATGGATTTACTTTTCTGTATGCTACTACTTTCGATTCGCTAGCTATGTTTTTCTTGGTTTTCGCCACCCAATATCTTGTGTCCTTATGCGACACCTTCGAGTTCAAGCATATAAGCAACACTCTGGGGGTTCAAGCCGTTTTCATTGTAGCAGATAAAAAGCCGCCCTCCGCTCCGCTAAAGGGAGGTCTCTGAGCTATGCCGAAGAGCGGGGCTTTAGACCCAGTTCTTTGGTAAAATCGGGAAAATGGCTCGATCTCGAACTTTTGTTATCTGAAAAACAACTTAAGGTTGGATAGCATAAGAATTCAATCAAACTAGATTTTCTATGAAAAGAGGAAAAAACCTCGTTGTTTTCCCCAAAAAGTTCGAGGTTTCCCATCTCAGATAACGAGAATGGCCTGAAGGGATATCGCGATCGCGATTTGAATGCTAAGATTTGGATGCTCCCATCTCCCTTCAGTTTGGTTGTTTGTCGTGTTTTAGCGATCGCGCTTACGTCGGCTCGAACAAAATAACGAAATGTCCAACCGACCCATCGAGCCGGAAGTATTGTTCATTGTTCATTGTTCATTGAAATGACACAGTCTTGGTCTCCGCCACCCCGCCAACCGTTAAAACGGCTGCAGGTGTCCGATGGTTTATTAATGAATGCCAAGCGATGGCGCTTGGCCCATCAATACCACCGCTTGCGCCAGAATTTACACTATCAATCTCTCAATCAACAAGGAATTGTGGAAGGTCTGGGAGTCAGTCCGATCGACGCACCCGAAGACGTGCGAGCGCAGTATCGCGATCGCCGTTGGTTGCAAATCCAACCCGGTATCGCCATCGATATTTTCGGCAATCCCATTATCGTCCCCCAACCCGTCGAGTTTCGCCTTGCCTCGGAAAATCGCTCCCAACAGCCCCTCACGGTTTATCTGGTCATTCGCTACGTCGATCCGGATAACCTCAACCGCAACCAGTCGGGAGAGTTAGTCGAGGAAACCTTCCGCATTGACGAGAAAACAGAGCCTCCCGACCAGGCCGATGTCGAGTTGTGTCGCATTACCTTGCCCGGGAGTCCTGGAGACAATGGCATGATTTTACCCGTAAATTTAGATCGGGCAGTCAATATCTTTCACCCCCAATCTTGCCAACCCAACTTGTTACATCGCCAGAACGCGCGATCGCGCCCCCAAGTTCTCATGGAGATTGCTGGGATAGACCATGCCAACACTGCCCCGGAAAGCCCGGAAAAGTTCGCCCAGTTGAACGCTTTGTTAGAAGCATCCCCCGGACTCGCCCCGACCCTATGCGGCGGATATTCCTTGCAGAGAACGAGTTTGCTCGCCCCCGAGTACCGAGAAGCGTCTCGGGATCTCGCCAGATATCACCTGCTCTATTTTCCCTTGGGCAGCGACCCCAGCCTGACAGAAGCCGAAGAATTTGCCCTGAGGGATTACTTGCACTCCGGGGGAACGATCCTTGCGGATATCGTGGGAGATCCCGGAGATTTAGGGGAAATCTTGAAAATTCAGCGAGAGCTTTATGACGCGATCGCGGAAACCGAACGAGATCCGGACTTAGTCTCGTCGCGATCGGATCTCATAGACGAACTCAATGCCTTACAACAGGATCTCTCTGCCAAAGTTTCGCAAGTTTTTCCCACCTTAGAACTGCTGGCACAATATTCCGAGGGCAGCTTACAATCTTTAATCGGTTTGGATCATCCCCTCCACACTCAACCTTTTTCCTTCTGTGCCCTACCGATTATTCAAAACAAATTAACTTACTTAGCAGTGGGAGGCGGCGTTATCCTCTCCATCGGCAATTTATCAACCGCTTGGAAACCGAACAAAAATATCGTCTTATCCCGCGAAACCCAGCGATCGGCCCAAGAATTGGGGATTAACATTCTTTATTTTGCTTGGCGCAGAAAACAACTCGTACAATGGCAAACTGCCCCCTCTCGTTCCGAAACAACATCGGAACATGGCGAACCCCCCGCCGAACCCTTATCTTCTCCCGTGGATCTCACCAAACAATCTTAAAGAGTCACTCCGATTCAAAATAACAAATTTAAAGTTCACAATACAGAAATTATTTTTTGAATTTTGAGGTTGGGGGATGCAGCAATCGTCTCTTGGTGCGCGTTCCCTCTTGGTCGATTGGATATGCTGAGGAGACGAGGGGCTGTGGGGCGACTTGCGGGCGAGGGATGCTGTAATAGGTTCAGCATATCCA
>JBFRWJ010000704.1:0-3483 GCA_051439525.1 Spirulina sp.
CAGTTACAGTATCGAACAATATACAAAAAGAGAAGATGGACGCTGGTTGTTAACGGAATATTTAGAAGAGAACGATGTTTTAAAATTAGAATCGGTGAAATTTGAAATTACGCTCAAAGATTTATACAAGCGCGTTAATTTTGAGGTCGTGAATTCGGAGCGGGAAGAGTAAGCGCGATTGCATTATGTGAGATATTGAAGGATCGTGCCAGATAGATTAGAATTGATTGAGTGGTAGAATTCCCTAGTAAGTATAAGCTGATGATTGCTGCAACTCAATCTCAATACTACACGCCAGAAGAATATTTGAAGTTAGAAGAACGAGCAGAATTTAAAAGCGAATATTTAGATGGAGAAATTATTCCGATGGCTGGGGCAACTGCAAATCATAATGTTTTAACCGGTAAGTTTCACGCCCGAATTTTATTGGCATTGGAAGATTTAAACTATGCCGTGTTTATGAGCGATATGCGTTTGTGGCTTCCCAATTATCGCCGCTACACTTATCCGGATGTAATGGTGGTGGATGGCGAACCCATTTTTACCGATGAAAAACAGACAGCGATTATGAATCCCTGCGTTATTGTCGAGATTTTGTCCGTTTCGACCAAAGATTACGACAAAACCGATAAGTTTAAAAAGTATCGTTCGCTCCCAGAATTTCAAGAATATATTTTAATTTCCCAAACCAGTTACAGTATCGAACAATATACAAAAAGAGAAGATGGACGCTGGTTGTTAACGGAATATTTAGAAGAGAACGATGTTTTAAAATTAGAATCGGTGGATTTTGAAATCTCTCTCAAAGATTTATACAAGCGCGTCAATTTCGATGTCGTGAATTCGGAGCGGGAAGAGTAAGCGCGATCGCGACTACTGATTCCTTAAGAGTTGTTCGAGACTGCGGGCGTGCTGACAAGCTGGATCTCTACTATCTCTCTCGCAAGCCAGAGGGAGAACCTCCAGCGCTTTTTCGATATCGCGATCGCAGCCAATGCCTTGAGAGAGAACAAAACCATACATCGTACATCCCCACGGATCTTTTCGATCGCAAGTTTTCTCAAAAGTGCGGGCAATACAGCTTAAAGCAGCAGAATCGTTATTCTCTCTTTCTAAATTTAGCATTCCCGCCGCCCGGTTCGTACATCCCGAAGCAATTCCCAGCTTGCAAGCGCGCAAAAACAGTGCCTCTGAATATTGACTCTCGATCTTCCGCTCCTGAAATAATAGCGCCAATCCGTAACAAGCACTCCCATTTTCAGCGATGCAACTCTGTAAGCAATCTTCCGGGTTGAGGGCGCAATCTTTGGCAGAATGCTGTATTCTCGACTCGGAAGCAGGCATGACATCACCGGGACATTCAGAAATCGGGAATAGCCATGGGGGTTGGTCACTTAATTGTTGAACGACAGCGAATACCTCATCCCCACTCCCCGATACAGAAGAAACGCGATCGCGAGTCTGGGTGCATCCGGCTAAAAGCGCAACCAATATGAAGGGGCTTAATCGCATGGACGATCCTGCTCTTGGACGACAACTGCATCATAACTCGTCATTGTTCATTGTTCTTTGTTCATTGTTCATTGTTCATTGAAATGACTTACATCCGGGAAAGAGCAGAGACTTTCGAGATCTTATCTTTCGCCAAACCTTGAAGTTCGTCGAGTTGCAGCCATCCCTCTTTGAGAAGTCGGGCAAAAACAAAAATAATTTCTGAGTCGCGATCGTCATACTTACCGTCGAGATCGAACCGTCTCGCACTCAAAAAATCGTGCAATTTCCAGAGATCTTTAAGTTCCGTAATATGACTTGCTTCTTCCCGAACGACTTGGATTAAAGTGTCCGTTTCGCGATCGTAAGCCCGTTGCAACACTTCGCGCACGATTTTTCTTTCAGTTTCAGACCATGTAATTTCACTGACTTGCATGAAAAATATTCCCAATCTTTAGAGTCCTTAATTATATCAGATCGAGATGTTTTTTTCTATACAAAGAGCGCTCTTGGTAACAAGAGCGCCCATTTGTTAATCTTCGAGAAACCCGATTCAGAAGGTTTCGGTCTCAATCTCCGATCGCGATTGCCTTAGCGAGCGAAGTTTAAGAGTTCTTTAGGAGATGCGAGCAAATCGATCGCCACAAAGAAAATCTTGTTTTCTGCATTCAGCAAGAAGCGCCAAGCCACGTTCATCCCCACCGAAGCACCAAACCAAGGACTTTGAACCGTACCGGTCACTTTAATTTGCGTAAAGCCGTCGTCTGCGGGTTCGGAAACTCCCTGTTTGGGATTCAGTTTGAGATTCTGGCATTCTTCTTTCATAAACCGCAAGATGGCGGCTTGACCGACGATGGGACGACGGAAGGGAGGCTGCAACCCGCCATCGGGGGTGAATAGAGCCACCAATGCCTCAAAATCGTTGGCATTGAGGTTATTCATATAGTCCAAAACCGTTTGGGAGGTTACTCCTTCAATCTGCACTCGCGTGCGTTCGGCCATGTTTTTCGGGGGAGCGACGGGCTCGGCAACTCGCTTGAAGTCCCCCATCTTGTTCGCATCGAATCCCATATTGACCACGGTATTCCGCAACACCGTAATTTGCTGCCCGGGTTCGAGTCCCTGAATGGTGGCGAGGACGGCGGAGGCATTGGCAGAAAGTTTGTACCCCTCGGGAATGGGAGCAACTGATCCTTGGTTCATCATCTCTCCCAGTTCGTACCAGAAGGCGAGTTTTAAATTCGGCGTCCAAGCTGCATAGATGCGACCGATGGGGGTATCGGCGCGATTGGCCAGATCGCACATGGTTTGGCTTTGCTGTAGGGGAGGCATCTGCTTAATATCATTGAGAACCCCTTGGGCAAACTGTAAATTCACAGCGCCAGTAGCAGCAACGGTAATGGTTTTACCCATTGCTAGATAAGCGAACCAAATCAGGGCGAGTTGATCTTCGGCACTGAGTTGGTTGAACCGTGCAATCGTTGCCGGGACTGCATCCGCAGTCATGGTGTTCGGAAAAATATTGCGAGCGGTGTCGATTGTAAATGGCATAAGTCTACCTGGGTAAATCTTGAATGAAAGGCTTGCCTTATCACAAGATAAGGAAAATAATCATTTTTGTCAACAAAAATTAACAAAAATCTTGAGTTTTTGTTAAAGTATTTGCAATCAGTATATTCCTATACTGCCAATTTGAATAGGATTGCCCTAATGTCAACGATCGTGCCTCTCCCCCCTGCCGAAATAACCCACGAGATCGATACGTCCGCTCTATTCGAGACCGACCCGCAACGCCGAAACCGAGTTGAAGGAGTACAAGGGGTTGGCATTGCTTTGGCGATCGCGGGACTTTGGGGCTTCGTGCTAATTTTGGGGTTATCTCTCGATCTCGCCAAAGTTCCGCCAATTTTGTTGGGATTGGGGATGCTGGGGCAAACTTTTCTCTATACGGGACTCTTTATCACGGCACACGATGCCATGCACGGTTTAGTC
>JBFRWJ010000705.1:0-7794 GCA_051439525.1 Spirulina sp.
GTGCTAGCCGTATCCCGAGCGATTTGTTTTGCATTCATGGCACTTACCTGTCCCAACCCTGCCCATTGTAAACAAAGGTAAAAGGGAAAACCGTTAATTTTCTCGCTTTTTCCTTTTTCCTTTAGCATTTAGACCGGGTTGGGGCGTTTGCGATCGCTTCTCGAGAGAGTGTAGTAAGCACTCTCATTTCCCCAGAGGATTCCCTTAGAGGGTATCCATTGCCTCGAACTCGAACGTGATTTCTTTCCAAAGTTCGCAAGCTGCAGCCAATTCTGGAGACCAGCGAGCGGCTTCTCGGATGACTTCGTTGCCTTCGCGAGCCAAGCTGCGACCTTCGTTCCGGGCTTGGACGCAAGCCTCGAGGGCGACGCGGTTCGCGGTTGCACCGGGAGCATTTCCCCAAGGGTGTCCCAAAGTACCGCCACCGAATTGCAAGCAGGAATCGTCGCCGAAGATTTCCACCAAGGCAGGCATGTGCCAAACGTGAATCCCGCCGGAAGCAACGGGCATGACACCGCCCATGGAAGCATAGTCTTGGGTGAAGAAAATACCGCGAGAGCGATCTTCTTCCACGTAGTCTTCCCGCATCAGGTCAACAAAGCCCATGGTGATGCCCCGTTCCCCTTCCAATTTACCGACAACGGTACCGGAGTGGAGGTGATCCCCACCAGAGAGGCGAAGGCACTTCGCCAAAACGCGGAAGTGAATGCCGTGGTTGCGCTGACGGTCGATAACTGCGTGCATGGCGCGGTGAATGTGCAGCAACAAACCGTTATCGCGGCAGTATTTTGCCAAAGTGGTGTTGGCGGTAAAACCACCGGTCAAGAAGTCGTGCATGACGATGGGCGTGCCGATTTCTTTGGCGAACTCGGCGCGTTTCAGCATCTCTTCGCAGGTTGCGGCGGTGACGTTGAGGTAGTGACCTTTAATTTCGTTGGTTTCCGCTTGTGCCTTTTCGATCGCTTCTTGCACGAAGAGGAAGCGATCGCGCCAGCGCATGAAGGGCTGAGAGTTGATGTTTTCGTCGTCTTTGGTGAAGTCCAAACCACCCCGCAGACATTCGTAAACGGCGCGTCCGTAGTTCTTCGCGGACAAGCCGAGTTTGGGTTTAATCGTACAACCCAACAAAGGACGACCGTATTTGTTCAGTTTGTCCCGCTCGACGGTGATCCCGTGGGGCGGTCCTTGGAAGGTTTTGATTAATGCCACCGGGAAGCGAATATCTTCGAGGCGCAGCGCCCGCAGTGCTTTAAACCCGAAAACGTTACCCACCAAAGAGGTCAGAACGTTGGTGACGGATCCTTCTTCAAACAGATCTAAAGGATAGGCGACGAAACAAAAATACTGGTTATCTTCTCCAGGGACGGCTTCTACGTCATAGCAACGACCTTTATAGCGATCCAAGTCGGTTAAGTTGTCCGTCCATACTGTCGTCCACGTTCCGGTAGAAGATTCTGCCGCAACTGCAGCACCTGCTTCTTCTGGAGGAACTCCCGGTTGGGGGGTCATGCGGAAGCAAGCGAGTAAGTCGGTATCTTTGGGGGTGTAATCGGGGGTGTAGTAGGTCAGGCGATAATCTTTTACACCTGCCTCAAATTTAGGCTTTGCTTGTACCATGTCCTCAATTCCTCCTTATTTATATAGAGGCTCGCGTATTAATTCGGGCTAGCGCTTGGAGTCGCGATCGGATTATTGAATCTTGCAATTTCTGCAAGTTCACGATGAATAATATTCGAACAATATTTACTCAAAATACTTGTCCCAAATATTCTCTCTCGATCGCCGACTCCCAATTCAACGTTTCGGTTAAATTCCGATCTGTTTTTTATTGGCGTTCGTTAGGTTTTAGCTTACCATGAAGCGCGATCGTTTTTCGATCGATAATTTTGTTATTTTAATTGTTCTTACTTGTCGAAATTATAAATAAAATTAATATTTTATTAAAAATAGTTAAAAAATGTTAAGCAAAGAGAAAAATTTTTCTTTTTCTCCTTGTCTAATTTGGTATAGACAGAAAAAAGTTGTCAAAGTAAAAATAGCGATCGCTTTGACAAACAGGTAATATTTCTTAACAAACAGGAGCAGCATGAGGGGATGGGCAGGACGAACAGGATGCTTGAGAAACTCCATTCCTCATCCTTCATCCCGCATCCTTCATCCCTCATCCTTTCGGAGAATTCCTTTCTGGGAAAAGTGTCAGTAAGAGCTGATTGACATAGACCTTACCAAAAACTGGAGTTCCGGGTTGTGTTGACAAATTTTGTTCTGAGGGATCGAGGGTTGTTTCTGCTGCCAAATCTGTTGCGAGTTCCGTCATTTCTTCAGATTCTGATGCCCAAGGATCTTCTAGTTCTGAATCTGTTGGCAGTTCTGCCATTTCCTCAGATTTGGAGGGTTGTAGATCTTCAGATTCCGAGTGGGGTAATTCGGAGGTTGATAAATTCGTTTCTGGTTCTGAAATTAATTCAACTCGACGAGAAGGATCGCCAATAACTGAACCGGCAGGAATGACTTGCAAAGAATCGAGATCGGCATTATAGATTGTCGTCGCGCCGCCAATGCAAGTATTGGCTCCGATTTTGCTGCGTCCGACCACTAAAACTCCAGCCCCCAAACTTGCCCCGGTTTCAAGTTCGATTTTGCCGCCATAAGCGTTAAGAATTGCTCCCATGCCCACACAAGCACCCGCCGCAATAATAATTTGACTGTTCGGTGCCGCTTGTAAAATTGCACCGGGAGCGATCGCGGCACTGGGATGAATTGTGACCTCCCCAATAATGCGAACGTGAGGAACATGGGCGAGTTGCAAAGGTTGCAAAGACATGTTTGTTGGGTAATGGGTAATAGGTAATGGGTAATGGGAATGGTTGCGGGGAATTGTTTCTCCCGATCGCGACTTCCCCTTTACCCATCCCAACTTGTTTACGGTCTTTGGATGATTTTCTCTAATACTCGTCGTTTGGCTTGAGTATCGATACCCAATAAACGCACGTATTCTCCATTATGTTCGCTCAAACAGTCTTGCAAGCGCGAAAAGACTTCCCGTTCTTGTTGGGAGTCGATGGGAGAACAAGGCTGCCAAGATTTGGCGCGGAAGTGGCGCTTATCAGCATGTTCGGTGCCAATTTTATAACCTTGACCCAACAGCGATCGCACTTGATCTTGAACGTCTGCACTCAAGCTGCTATGGCTGACTCGTCCGTTACTGGCGCTATGGGAACTCCCACTGTAACTCGAAGTCGAGCGATCGACGGATCCGCGAGACGCGGAGGCAACCGGAGCATCTCCCGGACGCTGAATGATGGTTTCGGAAACGCGGCGCTTGGCTTGAGAATCGATCCCGATCAAGCGGACGTATTCTCCCGCACAGTCTGCCAAACAAGCCTCCAGTTGGGCGACGACTTGTCCTTCGCTCGTGCTGTCAATGCCTTGGCAAGTGAGCCAAGATTTGGTTTTAAAGCGGCGCTTGTCGGCATGTTCCGCGCCGATTTTACAGCCCTGACGCAGAAGCGATCGCACGACTTCCAAAGCTTCCGGACTCAGAGCGCTACTCGCAATGCTGCTAGAACTATAAGAGGAAGAAGATGCAGAATAATTATTCCCTTTCGCACTGACCTTCGCTTGACCGCTCGGACGTTGAATAATCGTTTCCGAGACCCGCCGTTTGGCGTTGGGATCGATACCGATCAGGCGAATGTACTCCCCGGCGTGTTCTTGCAAGCAATTTTCTAACTCAGCAAAAACAGCCGACTCGTGAGTAGACTGAATCTGAGGGCAAGTGAGCCAAGATTTGGTTTTAAAGCGACGGCTGTCGGCGTGTTCCGTTCCTAATTTGCAGCCTTGCCGCAACAAAGAACGGACTAACTCTTTAATTTCCGCACTTAAAACACCGCCACTGCTCCCGTAACGAGTTGCGTTACTGCTAGCGCTTCCCGAAGAGCGCGGGCGCACCACCTTCGCACTGCGGGTGCGCTGAGGCTTGCTCGTGCCATCAGGACGCTGAATGATGGCTTCGAGGACGCGGCGTTTGGCTTGGGGATCGACACCGATCAAGCGCACGTATTCACCTTCATGTTCCGCCAAACGGGCTTCTAGGGCTTGTAGGACTTGATTTTCTCCAGATCCTTCAATCCCCTCGCAAGTCAGCCAAGATTTAGAACGATAGCGGCGTTTGTCAGCGTGTTCCGCACTAATTTTGTAACCTTGTCTCAGGAGCGATCGCACCTGTTCGACTGTTTCCGGACTTAACATAATTTCTGTAAAAGATTGATATTCGACTTCGCCATAATGGCCATTTCCCTGCCCATTGGCAGAAAATTCTTGGGGTTCATCGCGAAGGGGAAGAATGCAGGTCGGATCTTCCGCACAACGATATCCCACTCGCAGTGCCTCGTTCACCTCAACGACGTGATGGGCAAAAGCGCGATCTGCGTCTTGTACGTCGGGCAAGCGATCGGCTTGTTGCTGGTGGGTAATCACCGCTCCCGAGGGCACGTATTTCCCGGGAGGAATTTCCACATCTTGAATCAAAGCGTGCATCATAACAATGCAGCCATGACCGACGCGAGCATTAAAAACCGTCGAACGAAAGCCGATAAAACATTCATCACCCACGTAAACTGGTCCGTGAACCAAGGCCATGTGAGTGATACAAGTATTTTTACCGATCCAAGCTGAATAGCTCTTACCATCGTCACCGATCACGCGGCCTTTTTCCAAACCGTGAATGACGACCCCATCTTGAATATTGGTGTGGTCGCCAATGTAAAAGGGAAAGCCTTCATCAGCGCGGATCGAGGTTCCTGGAGCCACCAAAACATTAGCGCCCACGCGAACATCTCCAATAATATTGGAGAAGGAATGGACGTAAGCCGTTTTGTCAATGTTGGGCTCCGCTAAGTCTCTCGACCAAGGGGTTGGGGGAGCTGCCCGCTTGCGGACTACCATGATACATCTCCTCTTTGATGTCAGTTATTTGTTACCTGTCTTCGGTAGAGAAATTAGACCCAATTACAACTTGTCAGTGGCTCTAATTTTGAGGTTTCCTCAAAATGTAAGAGAGCTTGCACCGAAGGCGAATTGCTATCTCTACCTGCCGCCCAATCGATAGCGAGATTCGTCTCTTTTGCTATAGAGCAATCCATCTTCTACCGAAACGGTATCGATGATGCCCACCACAACGGCATCGATCGGGGGTCGCTCGTTCCCTTGCGGGTCGGGAGCGATGGCACGACGGCTGACTAATACCCACTCCCCAATCCCCGCACCCACGCTATCGACGGCGACCTCGTACTGGGGTAAGTCTTTGCCTTCGCGATCGATCAATTGCAGCATGAGCAATTTTTTACCGGTCATACTCGGCAATTTTTGGGTGCTGACCACCGTGCCGCAAACTCGAGCGATTTGCATTGTTACCTCAAAATCCCGAGTTCTATCGTCTCAGGACTGGATTGACGCTTTCCCGGAACTGCTCGACGGCTTCTGTATAGCGAATGGGAAGCACGTACTCCAAGTTTTCGTGGGGGCGAGCGATAATATGGGTCGAGAGAACTTGACCGCCGTTGACTCGCTTCACGTTTTCCATTCCGGCAGCAACCGAGGCTTGCACTTCGGACACATCTCCCCGCACGATGACCGTGACCCGTCCGGTTCCGATCTTTTCATAACCAACGAGGGTGACGCGAGCGGCTTTCACCATTGCGTCGGCAGCTTCCACAACCGCCGGAAAGCCCAACGTTTCAATCATTCCTACTGCAATTGACATGAATTTCCTCTTTAATACTCCTAAAAATTGATAACCGAGAGAACGAGCCAGTCTCTTCCTTTGTTAATAAGTTCGGAATTGTTCTACCTCTTCGGTGTAGCGAATGGGAAGCACATACTCCAAATTTTCGTGGGGACGAGCAATAATGTGAGTCGAGAGGACTTGTCCGCCATTGACTCGATTGGCGGCATCGGTTCCAGCAGAAACCGAGGCTTGGACTTCAGAAACATCCCCGCGCACGATAACGGTCACCCGTCCGGAACCGATTTTTTCATAACCGACGAGGGTAACGCGAGCGGCTTTCACCATCGCATCAGCAGCTTCTACAACGGCAGGAAAGCCTAAAGTTTCAATCATTCCCACTGCAATTGGCATATTTTAAACTCCTATTCGAGCCAGCAAAACAACATAATTTAGGGACTTTAATCTGCGGACGACAAGGGGACGGCAATCAATCGGGAGCATTTCACCATGATGCTGATATTGAAAATAGTACAAGCTGACGCTAGTACATAATTCCAATTTCCCAGTTGAGAAGTATGTTTGAGAACGGTCTCTGAGAACCGTGTCGTAACCTGAATCCAACTCCAGAGAAATTTAACCAGAGAAATTCAACATCCGATCGCGTCACTCCTGAGATCGCCAATTTCCCTCCCTCGTGCCAGACAGTTGCACGATTTCGGGACAACACCTTCTTGGCGAGTCCGGTTCATCTTTTCACCTAAAGAAAAGCATAGGAAACCTTATGTACCTTTGACAATATAAATCTTTATGATTTTTTCAAATCTTTTCGTTAATAAATTGTAATGTATGTAGAGCGGGGCGATCGCAGCCTCGGTTCTTCCCTTAATTTTTTGAGGGGGGTCGCAATGTTTTATAATTTCTTTATCTCAGGGTTGGGGAGCCTCTTTTCTCGGGGAGGGAATCTGGCGCGAGCGAGTCGATCTCGGCTTCTCCCTGTCCCGCGATCGCTGAGCGTCCACTCGCAAAATCGTAAAGAGATGTTCTGGGTTAAAGGCAAGGACGGGAGATTGCCGAATTTTCCCGAACCCCGATACCATACAGCCCGATGAGATTTCGGAAACAAAAATCCGCAAACTGATGAGGTGAATAGCCCCGCAAACAAACTGATAGGAATTTTCCTTAAAGTCTGTTTGGGGACTAGCGCTTATTGTCTATTTTTTGAGAAATTTTTTGGGCGAATCTAAGATAAAACTTATTTTTTACCATTTTAATGATGGCCGATCTTTTCCTGCAAAGTGCTTGGTTTATTCCGTTCTATTGCTTGATGGGTGCTGTTTTGAGTCTACCTTGGTCTGTCGGAATCATTCGACGAACCGGACCGAGACCGGCAGCTTACCTCAACTTGTTAATGACATTTATTGCTTTTGTTCATACTTCAATTGCTTTTAGTATCATTTGGCATCAGCCGACGGAACAATTAGTCTTTCACTGGCTCGATGTGGCCGACCTCGATCTATCTTTAACTGTCGAACTCTCTCCCGTGAGTTTAGGCGCTTTGGAACTGATCGGGGGAATCAGTTTCCTGGCACAACTCTATGCGCTTGGCTATATGGAGAAAGATTGGTCGCTGGCACGATTTTACGCACTGATGGGCTTTTTTGAGGCGGCCTTGAGCGGGATTGCTCTCAGTGATTCTCTCTTATTGAGCTATGGCTTATTAGAAATGCTGACGCTTTCCTCTTACTTATTGGTAGGATTTTGGTACGCTCAACCTCTGGTGGTCACGGCGGCGCGAGATGCGTTTTTAACCAAGCGAGTGGGAGATATTATTTTATTAATGGGAATTGTGGCCCTCTCGAGCTATGGAGCGGGGTTAGATTTCAGCGACTTGGCAGATTGGGCAGAAACATCACCCCTTCCCCCCCTAGCAGCAGCTTTGCTGGGACTCTCTTTAATTGCCGGACCGACGGGAAAATGCGCCCAGTTTCCCCTCAATCTCTGGTTGGATGAAGCGATGGAGGGACCCAACCCGGCAGGAATTATGCGCAATTCCATCGTCGTTTCGG
>JBFRWJ010000706.1:0-11133 GCA_051439525.1 Spirulina sp.
GTCTCGTGGGCTCGGAGATGTGTATAGAGACAGGGATTGCCAACTCCATTTCTAGCAACAATCGCGGCATCAACGGCTATAATGTCCATCATCACGCGGGACAGTCTTTTGGTGAAGGAGGAGGAAACGTGCAATCTCCCGCTCCTAATCCTCACGATACTAAAATAACACCTAGGGCACAGTTAGTCGATCCTCAGTTGAGTGCTTGCACCGATAATGGCGGGGCGATGCCGACCCATCCGCGGCCGGGAAATCCTCAAGTAACGGGAGGAGCAGTTTCTCAATTATTGGAAATGGAAAGCGTTGCGATCGCCCCTTCTCCTTTGATGTTTCTGGGGGATTTTGGGATGATTTTGGCAGCGATCGGGGTTCTGGGTTTGTTGAAGTTGAGGAGGAGGTAGGAGAGGGATAGGATTCGGGACAAAGGTGCGTTATCCTGTTGGTTAATGTATCTAAAAGAGCGATCGTGAAATTTAGGCATCACTCTTAAAATAGAAAAAACATCTATAAGTGTAAAAAAAAAAATGGGTTGATATATTGACACATCTTCCCCAAAAAAATTACTATGCAAAACGTTGTCATCAATTGTTTACCCTGAAATGAGGAAATTTCATCATGAGACAATGGTTTGCAGCTACCGCAGCAGCGTTAACCCTCTGTACGCTTGGTATCGGACAAGCTCGAGGAGCAACTATCTTTACAGATAATTTTGACGCAGGAGTATCACCCCTCTGGGGTAATGAGATTGGCAATTGGACAGAGTCGGGTGGGACTTACACCGCAACATCTCCAGGCAATTTTCCCAATGCTCATTCATCACTCCCTTTTGTACTTACCGATTTCTCAATCGACCTTGACATCAATAATGTGGAGGATGGTGGCGTGTGGCTTCGCAGCGCCGAAGCACAAGGAACCAGTGTTGGCAGGACGGGGGTTCTGCTTACGACCGCAGCAGGAGGGCTGTATTGGCATATTGTCACCGATCCGAACAATTATGGTCCTATCCTCAATTTTGCTAGCGGTCTATTCGATCCGGGCATTAGCGATCCGAACATTCGTATTGAGGTTTCGGGGGATACCTACTCTGCTTTTGTCAATGGCTCATTGACTCCAGCAACAACACTAACAACTAATGCCTTTGCTAGCGGACAGATTGCACTTTATGATAACTCGAATCAGACATTCGCCAGCTTTGGGGTCGAAACTCCCGATGTTGCTTCGGTTCCAGAACCCTCAAGTTCGATTATTCTAACACTTATCGGAGTTGGTATGCTTTGTCAGTATCGATCGCGCAATCAGCAATAGGTTGAATGCGATCGCCTTGCCTCTACGGAAGGGCAAAGCGATCGCATTCGAGTTTCTCATTCATTATTCATGGTTGCAAAATGTTCTAATAATAACCGATGAATAAAAATATACCCTCCCCCCACTTTCTGTATAAAAATTAATTGGGTGGCATAATCTAAAAAATGAGCATAATTCCAAGGAATAGATCGATCTAAATATAAGATTGTTCGTAATGTCAAGTGTTGCAAACAAGCAATTCCTGCGGGAGAAGCCATCCCAAAAACCAGCCCGATAATTACCCCAAACATTAATGGCAAACCGACTAAACCCGCAATTGTCGATAAAGAAATCACACCAATTAAGGCAAAAAATGCCGTATGTTTCGCCGACTGCCATATTCCTTGGTTGGGGATAGTTCGCTGTTGAATACCACCTCCCATCAACCCTCGTAACAAGATCACAACGATCCCGGTTCCCAAACCACTCGCCCCATAAAGACAACCTTCCCAAATTAATTGCTTCCAGCCCAAAAACCAGCCAAATTTCCAGCTCAAAAACCCGCCAAAACCAAGATAAGTCAAGAGGGAAACGATCGCCACGGCGACACCAATCCGAATGCCGGGGAAAAGAGCTTCTTTGGCTTTTACAGAAGACCATTTTATCATCTCTACGGGTTCGATATTCGCGATCGCACACCCAAAAATTGAACTGACAATCACTACCCCACATAATCCCACAATCAATCCAGCCATCATACCGCTATTCATTCCTCGCGTCATGGTTAGATTAACTCCCGTACCAATCCCCACAATTAATCCGCCTAATAATCCAATCCCCAACGCATAAATCCACTGTTTTATTTGAGTTTCTAACCAAGTCGGTTGCATTCGTTCAATTAAAAATACGGTTTGCGATTCTTTGACCATTTGTTGGGCTAAACGACTCAACCATCGTTGTGCTTGGTCTTGAGGATAAACTTGTTCAGAAAAACGGCGAGCGAACATTCGTTTAATATAAGTGTTAAAGAGGTTGATCCGCAGTCCGGTTAAATCTTGACTGGGTAAATCTTGAATATCCATTCCGCGATAAGCGAGAGTCATAATACTTAACATCAAAGGCGATCGCGCGAGTTCTCGTAGAGATTCATCGGTATTTAAAGCTTGATGAATGGCAGTAATTCCCGAACCGATCGCGCCTAAATACAAGCGAATTTGTTCTAAGGTTAGAGGTTGTAAATAAGTGGCAGCTTGAAAGTACAAGCGAGAGGAAAGCCGTTCGTAATCTTTAATGCGGCTGCAAACAATCAGTTCGGTTTGTCCGTTATTCAGACAAAATTGATTTAGGGCTTTAACGCAGTTTTGTTGTCGATCGGGACTGACTTCATCCAAGCCATCCAGTAATAATAACAGTTGTTGGTCTTGTACCCACGTTTTGCCTAATTCTGGAGAAACTTGATACTTGCGATGCAATTCTTCAATTAACCAATTTTGGATTGATTGTTTTTCTCCCAACCATGAAGAAAGATTAAAAATAACGGGTAAAGGTTGACTTAAATCAACTTCTATGCGGGCAATGAGATCGCGAGCGAGTTCGAGAAGAGTTGTCGTTTTTCCCGATCCCGGTTCGCCTAAAATTAACAGAGTTCTCCCACTCCCGAGTTCGTCAAATTTATCAATAATTCGCATTTGCGAGGAGAGATTTTCGCGATCGCTTTCGGTGTTTTCCCAAACCATTCCCCAAGGCTTTGCGATCGCGTCGGGACGTTCTTCAATTCCCAATTCTAGCAAAACGCGACCGTGTAGAGAGTTCTCTAAAACTCCTTTAATCCAGTAATTTTTAACTTTATTAATTAAAATTTGGCGATTGCGATATTCTTCTCGGGAAAGGGGTTTAACGGGAGGAAGTTCGGGAGGAATTTGCGTGCGATCGCTAGATTGAAGAGGAATATTGATCTCGGATTTAGAAATCAATAAAGGTTGCGTTGTTCCCTGTCCCGAATCGGTATTGCGATCGGGAAATAACTGTTCTAAAATTTGTAAGGCAAGAGTCGCATTTTGATAGCGCTGGCGATAATCATAGCGAGTCATTTTGCTGAGAAAATCGACAAAAGCATCGCTAATGGGGATAGGAGTTTGTAAGAGGGTGCAATTTAATTCATCATTGCGATCGCGAGGAAGTTCTGCCGGGTGCAACCCGCTTAATGCCTGCATGGCAATCATTCCCACGGCATACAGATCGCTGCTAAAATGGGGTTTTGCTGCCTGTTGTTCGCTCGGCATATAGAGGGGAGAACCGACAACAACAGTGTAGCTCGTTTCTCCAGCAATAGATGTGACTTGACTGACTTCTTTAACCGCACCAAAATCAATCAAAACAATCTTGCGATCGCTCTCTCTGCGCACTAAATTTGCAGGTTTTATATCCCGGTGAATGGTGTTGCGATCGTGAACGAATGCCAAGACTTTTAAAATATTTTTGACTAAAGCGATCGTTGTTTCTTCGCTCCAAAGTCTTCCGGATAAAAGTTCTTCCTCGATCGTTTCTCCTTTAATATATTCTTGAACTAAATAAAACTCATTACTTTCTTCAAAATGCGCCAATAAACGGGGAATTTGGGGATGATCGCCTAATTGATAGAGGGTTTCTGCTTCGCGATCGAATAATCTTTTGGCAATTTGCAAACTGCTGGCATCATTAAATTTAGGTTGGAGTTTTTTCACTACACAGATGGGATTTCCGGGTAAATGAGCATCTTTAGCGAGGAAAGTTTGACCGAATCCTCCCCTCCCTAAATGTTGAAGCACCTGATAGCGATTGGCTAAGATCGTTTCCATAATTCCCCTATTTTCTATCCAATTTCAGCAAAATATTCTAATAATAGTCGATGAATAAAAATATAGCCCCCTCCTACTTTTTGCAGTAAAATCAACTGGGTAGCGCGATCGAGAAAGCGTGCATAATTCCAAGGAATGCGACCGTTAAAATAAAGAATAATCCGCAAGATCGCGTGTTTGATACAAGCTTCTCCTCCTCCTGCTGCTAAACCGAATACCATACCAAAACCTCCCCAAAAACTAATTGACCAACGAATTAAATAAGCAGCGATGCCAAAAATAATAAAGCCAATTGAACCAAAAAGTAATGCGCTTTTTGCCGATTGCCAAATGCCTTGATTGGGAACGGTAACGGTTTCAATTCCCGGACTTTTAAAACCTCGAACAATGCCAAACATAATGCCAATACTAATCCCAAAAACTAGACCTCGCAAGGAGATATTTGGATTATTTTGCAGCCAAGTCAGGTTAAAAATTCGCCAATGCAAAGGATTGGTTAATCCCTCATATAGAATGCGAATTGTCGTTCCTAAAATTGCACCGAGAACAGTACCGATCGCCAGATTTTTTCGACCCCGTTGCCACGACCATTTTAAGGCTTCCATGGGTTGAAGTTGATAAATCCCAAAAATCGACCAAGATAATCCCGCACCCACCAACAGGGTGACAATTAATTTATCACGAGGAAGAAAAACATTGAGAAATAAACCAGCAATTAAAAAATAAGTTAAAATCAAACTTAGCAGATAAATAATACGATGTCGTTTTTTCTTTAACCAATCCGGTTGTATTCGTTCGAGTAAGAAAACAGTTTGCGAACTTTCGATCATTTGTTTTGCCAGTTGACTCAGCCATTTTTTGACTTGTTGCTTGGAGTAGCGATCGCTGCTCCCTCGACGATTAAACATTCGTTCGATATAAGCCTGAAATAAGTGTTTTCTTCGTTCTTCGATGGTTCTTTGGGGGGCATCTTCAAAGGGAATATCTTGATAGGTGAGTGTCATAATACTTAACATCAGAGGAGAGCGAGCTAATTCTTGTAATGTTTCATCGGTTTGCAAGGCTGTTTTTAACGTATAAAAGCTTTCACCCATTGTTTGTAAATAGTTTTGAATTCGCTCTTGAGTTAAAGGTTGTAAGTAAATTGCCGCTTGAAAGCAGAGCTGGGATGTTAAATTCTCATAGTCTCGAACGCGACAACAAACAATGATTTCAGTTTGACCGAATTCCGTACAAAATTGATTGAGAGATTCAATACAAGATTGCCGTTTTTCGAGACTGACTTCATCCAAACCATCGAGAAGCAGGAGAAGTTTTTGTTGCTCGATCCACTTTTGACCAATGCCTTTAGCAACTTGATATTTTGTCGTCAGTTCTTCAATTGCCCATTGGGCAATCGATCGCTTGCGATCGCTCCAAGAAGAAAGATTAAAAACAACAGGAATGGGAAGAGAAGGATGCCGATTGGCACGGAAGATTAAATCTCTGGCGAGTTCTAATAAAGTTGTCGTTTTTCCCGAACCGGGTTCGCCTAAAATTAATAAAGTTCTTCCTTCTCCCAGTTCGTCAAATTTATGAATGAGACGAATGCCCGAGGCAAGCGTTTGACGCGGACTATCGCTACTTTCCCAAATTAATCCCCAAGGGCGATCGACGGCATCAAGGCGTTCTTCTAAGCCTAATTCAATCAAGGCTTTACCATGCAGTGAGGTTTCTAAAACCCCTTTAATCCAATAATTTTTAACTTTATTGAGTAAAATTTGCCGATTGCGAAATTCCTCTCGAGAGAGGGTTGGCTGATTGAAAGCGTTATGATATTCTGGTGGAAGTGAAGTGGGAATTTCGTCGATTTTTTGCGGAATAAATTCAGTTTGTTCGTCGGTTTGTTTTGTCCTTGGGGTTGTTCCCATGGGAGAAGTCGCTTCCGTTACCGATCGCTCTCGATCGAGGTTAATATCTAACTGTTTTAAGGCTTGTAAGGCTTCTGTTGCGTCGGTATAGCGCTGGCGATAATCATAGCGTACCATGCGATCGAGAAAGTCGGTCAATTCTGGACTCAGGGAAGTAGAAAAATCGAAAAGACGAGCATGAATTTCTCCAGTTTTATCGTAGGGAAATTGACTGGGAGAGACATGACTTAAAGCTTGAAAAGCGAGAATCCCCACTGCATAAATATCGCTGCTAAATTGGGGTTTAAAGGATTGCTGTTCGGGCGGCATATAACCGGGAGTTCCGATCGCGACGGTAAAATCGCTGTCTCCTCGAGAACGCACTTGTTTGACGGCACCAAAATCAATGAGTACGATTTCGCGATCGCGTTTTCTCCGGATAATATTGGCAGGTTTAATATCCCGATGAATGACTCGGGATTGATGAACGAAAGCGAGAACTCGTAATAAATCGCGAACTAAGGTTATGACTGCTCCTTCTGTCCAAAGTTTGCCATTTTGTAACTCTCGTGCTAGGGTTTCTCCTTCAATATATTCTTGGACTAAATAAAATTCTCCCTTTTGCTCGAAATGTGCCAACAAACGAGGAATTTGTGAATGTTCTCCCAGTTTTTAGAGAGTTTCGGCTTCGCGATCGAAAAAGTGCTTTGCCATCTCCAAACTTCCCTCATTTTCTAAGTTGGGTTGGAGAAGTTTGACGACACAAAAAGGGTGTTGGGGTAAATAAATATCTTTGGCTAAAAAAGTTTGTCCAAATGTTCCCCGTCCCAAATGTTGAATGATTTGATAGCGACCTGTTAAAATTTCATCCATAAATGAGTTCTTCGTTGTTTGTTATTTGTTATTTGTTGTTTGTTATTTGTTATTTGTTGTTTGTTGTTTTTCACTTAAACGGCTTGCTGTTTGCTGCGTGCCGATCTTACTCCACTCTTCCTCTAGGATGGCATAGAGGCAGACATCTTCAAAAATGTCCCATTTTCGCACGCGATCGCGCAACAATCCTTCTTGACGCATTCCCAGTTTTTGCAAAATTCGCCCAGAAGCGGGATTGCGCGCCATATGATGGGCGTAGATGCGATGGAGGTGCAAAACCTCAAATCCGTAGGCGATCGCGGTTCTTGCGGCTTCGCTGGCATATCCCCGTCCCCAGAATTCTACCCCGATCCAGTATCCCAGTTCCCCTTGCTGGTGTTCTGCATCAATATCCCGCAAGGCGATCGCACCGATGATTTGTTGGATTTTTTTGCCTTCAATGGCGAAGTGAACGGCTTTTCCTGCGGTAAATTCTTGGGGATGGCTGGCGATCCATTCTCGGGCTTGGGGTAAACTGTAGGGATGGGGAATAGAGATGGTTGTATCGGCAATTTCTCGCTTTCCCGCAAGGTCTTGGATGCGAGGGGCATCTGCTAGGGTAAAGGGACGAAAGAGCAAGCGATCGCTTTCTAATGTCGGTTGTTCTCGCATCAGTCTCCATGAGGAATTTAACAATAATACGAGTTTGACACGATCGGCGATCGGCATGGGGAGATGGCACGATCGCTTTTTCTCTTTTTATAGTTGATATTTTTGTATCAGTCTGGCATAATCGATTCTGCTTAGCGATCGTCGGAGATTAAAGCAATGAACGAAAATCCCAGTATTCTCAATCATATCTCGATCGGGGTCAGCGATCTCGAGCGCGCCCGGGCTTTTTATGATGCGACTCTTGCCCCTTTAGGTTGTCGTCGCATCGAAGAGATGGAGTTTGCCACATCCTGGGGGAAAGTATTCCCAGAATTTTGGATCGGGTTGCCTTTCAATCGGCAAAAAGCCAGTGCGGGAAATGGGGTTCATATCGCTCTCACCGCACCCAATCAAGAAGCCGTTGATGCGTTTTTTAAGGCCGCTTTAGAACATGGGGGAACATCCGACGGCGAACCCGGAATTCGCCCTTATGCACCGGGTTATTATGCCGCTTACATTCTCGATCCCGATGGCAATAAAATCGAGGCGATGTATCTGCCCAATATGGGTGGAGAATATCTGCAATAGTAGAACGTAAAATGATGACTGGGGGAAGAGTATTCCCCTTTTTTCATAAGTTGGAACAATGCGATCGCTAACACAAGCCTCAAGTCGAGGGCGAACGAGCAATCTTGACAGAATCTTGATACAAAGGCAAGTCATTGTTTCTGACTTGGCGTGAAAGTCGTGTCAGCGATTAATCAACAGATGAGATGATGGTGTTGTAGATGGTGGGAATTGAGAGAGAAACCTGAAATGAAACGTGCGGGCATTGGTAAAATATTCTTGGCAATTCTCTTAACGGGATTGGCAACCGAAATCGGACTGCGCTTGTTTGTGGGTTTGGGCAAACCCGCCCTCATTCAAGCCGATGTAGAAATGGGCTATCGCTTTCAACCCAATCAAAAAACGCGGCGTTTTGGCAATTGGGTAGAATACAATCAATATTCCCAACGTTCCGAACCCATCGATCGCGAAAAAAACAAAGGCACGTTGCGAATTTTAATGTTAGGAGATTCAGTGTTAAATGGAGGCAATCGCACCGATCAACAAGAAACGATTTCCGAACAATTAGAGACACAATTAAAAGCGACGGGACGAGAAACAGAAGTTCTCAATGCGTCGGCCAATTCTTGGGGTATTGGCAATCAGTTGGGCTACTTGCAGAAATTTGGACTCTTTAACGCCGATGCCGTAATTTTACAAATTGGCACTCACGATCTGGTACAACCCATGAATCGAGAAAAAGATTTAGATTTGATGGACTATCCCCCATCGGCCCTCTCAGAACTATGGTATCGTTATCTTCTCCCCCGCATCTCCCGTTTTTTACGGAGAGAAAGGGAAGTAAGCGGAAAAGTCCCAGTAAGTCTGGAGAAGTAAGACTTAAAATTTGCCGAGAATATGCAACATTTACAAGCGATCGCTGCCTTAGTCCGCAGGGAGAAGCTGTCCCTTTGGGTCATCTATACTCCCAGTCGCGAGGATATTTTACCCGTCCCCAAAGATCCCCCCTACAAAACCCAATTTTTCCAATTTCTCCAAGAGGAGGAAATTCCCGCGATCGATATTCATCGCGCTTGGTCGGAACTCTCTTCTCAACGGGTAAAATCTTATTTTGTAGACTGGGCGCATTTAACCCCGAAAGGTCAGCGATCGGTTGCGGAATTGGTTTTTAACACTTGGGTTCGCGATCGAGATACTGAGAAGTCCGCTTTTTGAGATTATGTTTTCGCAGCGATCGCTGAAGATACTGTATAATTATTGAAGGATCGGGGGATAAAAGATTAATGGAAAGTTCGCTGTATCGCCAAGATTTTGTACGCTGGACAGAGCGACAGATTACCTATATTCAACAGAGAAAATTTGAGGCGATCGACTGGCATAATCTACAAGAGGAGATTGCTGCTTTGGGAAGAAGCGAACGACGCGAACTTGAAAATCGACTAGAGGTTTTACTCGAGCATCTGTTAAAGCGATGTTATATTAACAGTACTTACGATAATCGCGGTTGGGAATTGACAATTAAGGAACAACGAAAGCAAATTCGACGTTTATTTCGAGCATCTCCAAGTTTAAAGAACTATTTTGAGGAAATTTTTTCTGAAATTTGGGCAGATGCTTTATCGGATGTTCGAGAAATTTATCAAGGTCTTATTTTTCCAGACGATTGTCCTTTTCCAGACGATAGCGATCGCTTGCTAACCGATATTTTTTGGCATGACATCGCGATCGACCATTTAACTGAAGATACAGAAAAATAACTCCAATGCGATCGCGTTCCTTTGACTATACCCAAACAATCGGCGAAAACGCTGGAAAAGAGCCAATTAAACGCGATCGAGGGGGTAATGGGGTTCGGGAGGCAATTCAACGCGAATGACATCGCGAGGACGAATTTCGCCACCGATCGCGACGATCCCCATAATCCCTGCTTTGCGAATCAGATTGCCCTTTTCATCGCGATCGAGGACAGCCGCTAATAATCCTTTGTGAAAATGGTCTAATTGAGCGCAAGGATTGCGCAACCCCGTCACTTCTAGCACTGCTGTCTCACCAATATATAATTTCGTGCCTCGGGGAAGTTCCAGTAGCTGAATTCCTCGCGTGGTAATATTTTCTCCCATTTGTCCGGCTGATACATCGAATCCAGAGGCACGCAATTCATCGTGTAACTCGGCATGAATGAGATGCACTTGACGGAGATTGGGTTGGGTGGGATCCGCAGCAACTCGCGATCGGTGTTTGACCGTTTTGCCCAGATGTGCGTCCCCTTCGACCCCCAAACCAGCGAACAGTCGAATCCTGTCTTGATTGACCTTGCTAAAACTATGTTTTTCGCTGCGGCTCACGGCGGTTACAATTGCTGGCATCGATCGCTTCCTCCACAACTTTCTAACTTACCCCTTTGTCCTTAAAAATTGCAAGAGTTGAAGGAAACTTTGCGATCGCCATTCAAACCACGCGATCGGATTTGTTATAAAACTTTACATCGCGTTGGATTTTATAAATATTTTCTCTTTACCCCCGCGCCTACCCCGTACAATAATTGGGTGAGATTGGGATGAATGTTTGGATAATACTTCCAATGCCTTAATTTATTTTTTAGAAGAGGTTTACCGTGTTTATCAATACTAAAACCTATTTTCGACTCGGGCGATTATTCATGAGACCTCTCCAGAAATTGGGGAGATCGATTCATATTGCGACCTTCTTTCTCTCGTTAGTAGTTGCAATGTCAGTCCAAGTTCAAAGTGTTGCCGCTTTGACCTTCACGGCAATCGGTGATATGCCTTATGTGAAAGCCGATAAGATCGCTCTGGAAAGGGAAATCCCGAAAGCAATCCAAGCAGCCGATCCCCCCTTTGTCGTTCACTATGGCGATCTCAAAGGAGGTGGAGAAAGCTGTTCTGAGGCTCTTTTAAAACAACGACGCGATAACCTCTATGGGTTGCTGCCGGGTCGAGTATTTTATACCCCTGGTGATAATGAATGGGCAGATTGCGATCGCAGATCTCTTAGTGCTCCAATTTCCGAACTGAGTCAACTGGATTTAGTAC
>JBFRWJ010000707.1:0-8836 GCA_051439525.1 Spirulina sp.
AGCCTCAAAAGCCGTTAAAAATGGCAAATTTGTCGGCTTGGCTTTAGATGACGATAACGAATCGGACAAAACGAGCGATCGCATTCAAAAATGGGTCACTCAACTCAAGTCTGAATTCCCAATCTAAAAGATAGCTAAAAATCAGTTAATCTTTTGAGCTTTCAAGTTCAACCATGAGTGATTAGTTATTGTTTAAACAATAACTAATCACTCCTAACCACTACCTCAAATCGAATCATGTCAATTCTCTTTATTTCCTTTGGCTTCAGTTTTGTTTGGTCGTTTCTTGGGTTGTTGGTTTGGAGTTGTTTGCAAACGACATTGCAGGGTTTCACTTATCTTCAGAGACTCCATCGAATCCCTTGTTCTCGCTGTACTTTTTGTACGGGAGATTATCGGCTAAAATGTACCGTAAATACTTATCTTGCTTTATCAGAAGACGCGATCGGCTGTCGAGACTTTGAGCCGAGCCGACTCGAACGCTTCTCAATGAACAATTATCAATAAATCCTTATTCATGAATCCTTCTCAACGACCCAATACAATGACCCAAAAAAGAAGGCCTCCCCTGTCTTGGTCGATTGGATAGCGGTCGGTACTGTTCACTGTTCACTGTTCACTGAAATGACAACCTATCCCCCTGTTTTAGGGCTCGATGCCAATCCGAGTTTTGCTCGCTTTCATGCTCCCCTGTTGCGATATCTTGCCAAACATACAACGATCGCGGCATGGTCGTATCATCAAGGTGCAGACGAAGCCAGTTCCTTAGAAATTCCTCTCACTCTCCTTCACGACTATCTCAAACATTGCGATCGCCCCATTCATCTAGTCGGTCACGAAACAGGGGGGTTACTGGGCTGGCTTTATGCGAGGAAATATCCGGAACGGGTCAAATCTCTAACCCTCTTGGGCATTGGAGTCAATCCAGCAGTCGATTGGCAATCTCACTACTATGCTTTACAAGAAATCTTACCTTGTTCTCGCCGCGTGCTTTTAGAGCGAATGGCACGGAGTCTTTTCGGATCTCAAGATCGTCACGCGATCGATCGCTTAATTGCTCTCCTCGAACGCGATCTCGCTTCTTCCCCCTCTCCTCATTCTCTCTACAAACGCATCAGTATTCCCCAAGGGGAAATCCAATCCCCCTTACTCGTTTGTGGGAGTACAGACGATATTATCACCGATATCAACGCTTTGCGACAATGGCAACCCTTGATGAAATCCTGCGATCTGCTTTGGGAATGTTCGGAGGGTCGCCATTTTTTCCATTTTTTCCATCCTTACCCCGTAGGACGACAAATCGTTAATTTTTGGCGATCGCAAATCTCTGCTCATCTCCCCCAAGCTCGAGCCATTTCTCCCATCGGCGATCGCGAATAATCATTGTAAGTTTGAAAGTTAGTGTCTCGGAGAGCCTCCCACATTCAGAAAAGTCGTACCCAATGACGTTTATTAATATTTATTGCCATTAAAGTTCTCTCCCCCCCGGATTGTTTTTCGCTCTCCGGGTTGGCTTTTTCTGGAGCGATCGTCGAAACCGAACGATGGGGAATGGGTTGAAGATTGTCCCGGTAGGGGGGCATTTAATGCCTCTCGAATCTCGGCGGGGGTACAACCTCGGAAACATTTATCACTGTTAGCACTTACGCACCTTGCCCCCTAAATCCCCCAATCCCCCTCCCGTCCCCCTTATTAAGGGGGAAAGCCCAAGGATACTTCGCTTTTCAAGGATGGGGCTAGGGGGGCGAAATCTCGTGACACTGCGTAAGTCCTGACTGTGCTGACTTTTGGGGACGAGGCTAAGAGTCTTGTCTCTCGGGCTTTTTGCGCAACAGGGACAGGGGGCGCGACCCTTGCGATCGAAATCATATTAAATCTCGAAAAATGCTTTCTATTCAAGGCTTTGGAGAAGAGGTTCATTTTAATGCGGCAAGTGAGGGCGGTGCTGTATTGGCAATTTTAATTTTGTAAAGTTTTGTAAATCGAATGGGGTCGCGTGCATAAAAATTCAGAGCGCAACCAAAGGAGTAAATGGAGGGTCATTTCACGATCGCGGGATTGTTCTTCTTCTTCATCAATTCTTTAAAAATCTGCATGCTAACTTTACGCAATCTTATCAAAACTGAAGAAACGTTGGTGATATTTTCAAAATTAAAATCCTCTATCTAAAAAATAAAAAAACTTAACACAGCTATTGCGTCTATTTTTCAATTTTTGCTTTGTTTTCCCATTCTTTCCCCATTAAATTCGGGAGCATTTACCATGTCCGATCGCACAAAACAACGCGCTCTTGCGGAAATCAAGCTCGATTCCTTTAATTTCCCCGTCCTCCAATCTTTTCCGAGGGATGTACCTTCTGGTATTTTCGCAGTGGGAGAAACCGGACGGGTGAGTTTTGATCTACTTTTTGAGAAAAATCGAGCTGGTGGAGATTTGGGATGGTTTAGTTTGAGAGACATCGAATTGCGGGAAATCGATTCGCAGGAGTTTATTCGAGAGATCGTTCGACGCACGAAGAGTAACTCCGATCTGGGTGGTTCGATCTTGCGCGATCGCATTTCTCCCATATCGGGTAATGGCGAACAAATTCTGCAAATGAATCCGGGGGAAACTTTTGCGCTGGCGTTTTTTCCTGAAGGAATTGAGAGCGGAGCGCACCCGATTTTGTCGCTTTCATCCCGGCGATTTGCCGATGCGGGAAACGGTCGCATCGTGGCAATGGAGTTGGCGGAAAGCAATGCGATCGATGCTCTGACGGGACAATTAGAGCGTCCTTATACCGATTCGATCTTCCAAGTAAAAGGCGCAACGGCACAACTCGAAAAACTGGATGCTTTGGTGACTCGAGAGCAGGATTGGCGCGAAACTTCTTTCGGTCGAGAAATTCTTGCTACTTGTTCTAATATAAGTATTTTTACTTATTTTTGATGCCGCTTTTGTGTAGCATTTTGTGCTTCATATTGAAGGCTATATTGTTTCTTTGGCGATGATGGCAATTATTATGCAAGCAAAAAAAATAATGTAACATTCCGTTACATTAGAAACTCTGGATGCGAAGCGATCGCTCTTTCAACTCTCCAAACCTTGCAATCGGTAAAAGTCGATGCCCGCCGCCTTTGCCTCGAACAATTAACAATTAACAACGAACAATTAACAATTAACAATTAACAATGAACAATGAACCACGATCGATGAGGACATGACTGTTGTTCATTGTTCGTCGATAGTTTAGCGATTATTGCGGACTTGTTCCGACCAAACTCGCGTGGGTAAACCCCAAATATAGATGAATCCTTCTGCTGCTTTGTGATCGAATTGGTCGTCTGCGGTATAGGTTGCCAAATCGGGAGAATAGATGGAATACTCGGAATGGCGACCGACAATTTTGGCATTGCCTTTAAATAATTTAATCCGAATCGTTCCCGTTACCTGTTCTTGAGTTTTTTGGATGAAGGCATCGAGAGACTCTTTTAAATGGGAGTACCAAAGACCCCGATAGATTAAATTGGCATAAGTATCTTCAACAGTCCGCTTGTAGTGAGTCACGTCAGCCGTGAGGGTTAGACTTTCGAGATCCCGATGGGCATGAATGAGCAATAATAATGCGGGAACTTCGTAAATTTCTCGCGATTTAATGCCCACTACGCGATTTTCAATCATGTCAATGCGTCCGACTCCATGTTTCCCGGCGATCGCATTCAGTTGGGAAATGAGTTCTACCGGGTCGTAGGGAGTGCCGTTAACGCTGCTGGGAATGCCCCGAGTAAAGCCGATCTCCACGTATTCCGGCTCGTCGGGGGTATCCGCGATCGCCTTGGTCATGGCAAAAACTTCTTCGGGAGGTTCTACCATCGGATCTTCCAAGAGACCCGCTTCGATACTGCGACCGAGAAGATTGCGATCGATACTGTAAGGCGACGATTTTTTCACCGGGGAAGGAATGCCGAAACGTTCCCCATAAGCGATCGTTTCCTCTCGACTCATGCCCCATTCCCGAGCGGGAGCGAGAACTTTAATCGAAGGATTGAGTGCCATAATGGAAACATCGAAGCGCACTTGATCGTTACCTTTGCCCGTACAACCGTGAGCGACGGCATCGGCACCGTATTCCTGTGCGGCATCTACCAACATTTTCGCAATGAGGGGACGGGCAAGGGCAGTAGAGAGGGGATAGCGATTTTCGTAGAGGGCATTGGCCTGAATGGCCGGAAAGGCATAATCTTTAACAAAACTTTCTTGTCCGTTTTCCACCAGAGAAATCGAAGCTCCCGAGTCGAGGGCTTTCTGTTTGATGGGGGCGAGTTCTTCCCCCTGTCCCAGATCCGCAGCAAGGGTAATGACTTCTTTGACCCCCCATTCTTCCTTGAGATAGGGGATGCACACGGAGGTATCGACTCCGCCATAATAGGAGAGAACGACTTTATTGGCGCGACCCATGATTGTTTTTTTCCCAAAAACGACTAAGGGGGTATTGTAGCCTATTGCTTTCCTTTCCTTCGATCCTTTTGTCACGGTTTGCTGTCGGAATTTTTACGGGACGATGCCAGAGGACGCGATCGCCGATTGCTCGAGAGAGTCGCCAAAGTCGCAATAAATATTAAATCTAACGGGTTTGGCAATGGCCCTTCGTACAATGCGATCGCGAAAGCCTAACTCTCCCCCGATGCACTTGCGCTAACGTGGGAGAATATTGCAAACAGAAAAATGGCGATCGCGATGGCGATTTGCCCCTCAGTCTCGATTAGGAGAGAGCCAGTGAGTCTAAATACCCTCGTTCAAGAGCCTGCTACAACCCCGCACCCTGCCGACATGACGTTTGATGCCGATCGCTTCAATGCTAGCGTCATGACGACCTACGGGCGCTTTCCCATCGCCTTGGAGCGAGGTCGGGGCTGTCGCGTTTGGGATACCGATGGGAAAGAATATCTCGATTTTGTTGCCGGGATTGCCACCTGCACCCTCGGTCACGCCCATCCCGTCCTCGTGGAAGCGGTGACGAAACAAATCCAAAAGTTACACCACGTTTCCAATTTATACTACATTCCCGAACAAGGAGAATTGGCAGAATGGATTGTCGATCGCTCTTGTGCCGATCGCGTTTTCTTTTGCAATTCTGGCGCAGAGGCGAATGAAGCGGCGATTAAACTGGCTCGCAAATACGCTCACAAAGTCCAAGAAATTCAATATCCCGTGATTTTGACCGCCAAGGCGAGTTTTCACGGACGGACTCTCGCCACGATTACGGCAACGGGTCAGTCCAAATATCAGAAGGGGTTCGAGCCCTTAGTGGATGGGTTTGCCTACGTCCCCTTTAACGATGTCATTGCCCTCGAAGACGCGATCGGGGATATGGATGAGGGCAATCGTCGCGTCGGTGCCGTGTTACTCGAACCTTTGCAGGGAGAAGGAGGCGTGCGTCCGGGGGATGTCGAGTATTTCCAAGAAGTGCGCCGCGTTTGCGATGATAATGGTTTATTGTTGATTCTCGATGAAGTCCAAGTGGGGATGGGACGCACGGGGAAACTCTGGGGCTATGAAAATTTGGGCATCGAACCGGATATTTTCACCAGTGCGAAGGGGTTAGCGGGAGGCATTCCCATCGGTGCGATGATGTGTAAGAAGTCCTGCGACGTGTTTGAACCCGGCAATCATGCCAGTACCTTTGGGGGCAATCCTTTTGCTTGTGCGGCGGCACTGGCGGTAGGGAAAACGTTAGTAGATGAAGACCTCCTCTATAATGCCCGATCGCGGGGGGAACAATTGCGCGGGAAATTAAACGAAATCTGTCGGCGCTATCCCGATACGTTTGTTGAGGTGCGGGGTTGGGGCTTGATTAATGGCTTGGAAATTTCGGAGGATCGCGATTTAACCTCCATTGATATCATTAAAGTCACAACCGAAAAGGGGCTGCTTTTGGTGCCGGCAGGGCCGAAAGTTCTCCGTTTCGTGCCGCCTTTAATTGTGTCCGAAGCCGAGGTGAATGAAGCAATGGAAAAATTAGAAAGCGCGATCGCTTCTCTTCTCGGTTAATACGATGTCCCCCCGAGAAACCCACGTGAAGCGCGATCGTCTCTTCTCGTCCGGAGGTTTTGAGCCAATCATTCCCCCATCGAATCTCAATATCGATCTTGGTGAATGGGAATTTCGATGGTAAAGAGGGTTTCTCCGGGTTGGGCGGTACAGGTGAGCGTGCCGTGGTGTTTCTCGGTGACGATCTGATAGCTAATGGAGAGTCCCAATCCCGTTCCTTTGCCAATGGGTTTGGTGGTAAAAAAGGGATCGAAGAGTTTGGCTCTCGTTTCTTCGCTCATCCCTATACCATTATCCGCGATCGCGATCGTCACATTTTTGCCGTCGCTACGAGTCCGAATACAAATCTGGGGCTGAATTTCTGGTGACTGGTGACTGGTGACTGGTGACTGTGACTCTTCGGGGCAGTGCGTCTTACTGGGTTGGAGATGAGTGCGAGGCATTCCGAGGTTGCCTCGGACTATGTAATCGCAAGGACGCGATGCCGGAACTATTTCCGGCATTTCAGCCGTCCGTCGCTGTTGGCGAGGTTTACTCGCCATCCCCAGAGCGCTCTTGCAGTCGGACGCAGGTTCGGACTTAAGCGCTGCCCGGTCATTGGTGAGCGTTCCCTGTTCCAGCGCATCGATGGCATTGCCGAGAATATTCATAAACACCTGATGGAGTTGTCCGGCATAACATTCCACTAACGGCAAATTCCCGTAGTCTTTGATGACTTGAATTGACTGTCGCCCATCTTGCGATCGCAAGCGGTTTTGGAGAATAGTGAGGATACTCTCGATCCCTTCGTGCAAATTCACTTTTTTCAGTTCCGCTTCATCGAGACAGGAGAAAATGCGCAAAGATTTGATAATTTCGCTAATGCGAACGACACCAGACCGCATGGATTGAAAAACTTTGTTGAAATCATCTTTGAGAAACTCCAGATCGATCTTCTCAATTTCCTGGCTAATGTCCGGATGGGGTTGGGGATAGTGCCGTTGGTACAGCGCGATCAAGCGCATTAAATCCTCCGTATAGTTATCCGCATAATCAATGTTGCCCTGAATGAAATTGACGGGATTGTTAAATTCGTGGGCCACTCCCGCCACCAGTTGCCCCAAACTGGACATTTTTTCGGTTTGGATCAATTGAATTTGAGTTTCTTGAAGTTGCTTGAGGGTTTGCTCCAAGTCCTTATTTTTTTTCTCTAATTCCCCCGTGGCGGCAGCTAGAGTAACATGAGTCCTAACTCTAGCTATAACTTCCTGCTCTTGGAAAGGTTTTGTCACATAATCGACAGCCCCCAACTCTAAGGCTCGCAGTTTGCGATCGATATCTGAGAGAGCCGTCATGAAAATAATCGGAATATCCCGCGTTTTTGGATTCGCTTTTAAGCGTTTGCAGGTTTCAAATCCATCGATTCCCGGCATCATAATATCCAGTAAAATCAGAGTCGGTCGCTCGTATTCAACCTGTTGAAGAGCGCGCTCTCCACTGGTCGCAATCGCAACCTCAAACCCAGCATCACTGAGAGCATCAGAAATAACATCCAAGTTGGCTGGCGTGTCATCGACAATTAAAATGAGTTCTGGGGTTGGAGTGTCCATAATTGCCCGGGTCTAAGGATTTTGCTGGATAAGGGATTGCTGAATCAGTTGTTCGATCTGTTCGATTTGGAATTGTTGGGCAAGCTGTAGAACCTTTTGTACAAATGGCTCGTAGCGATCGTTTTGCCGACGGATTCCAACGGCCGCTTCCTCGAGCTTTTTCAACCGTCCCCTTCGGGCGAGTTGCAGCAAAACTTGTAACTCTTCTACTGGAGGAGGAATGACTTCTCGCGCTTTGGGTTCGGACGCGCCCGGGGTCGCCGATGAAGTTTCATCGTACTTCCAAGTCAGTTGTAAATGCTCGGCAACCAGATTGAATAATTCATCCACGCGAACGGGTTTGGCAAGGAAATCGTCTCCTCCAGCCTCTAAACTCATTTGCCGATCGATGTGGCTCACGGAAGCGGAAGAGACGATCGCTTTCAGTTGCCGCAGCCCCTCGTCGCGACGTAATTGCTGAAGAAATTCAAACCCATCCATTACGGGCATCGCCAAGTCGGTAATCACTAAATCTGGTAACTTTTGTCGAATTTGGGTTAAACCATCCCGACCATTGACCGCTTCTGTCACAACAAAACCAACAGATTCCAGCAGTTCGACGATGACAGCTCGATTCTCCCAAGAATCGTCTACGATCGCAACATGGCGTTGCGCGCCTTCATAGCCAATAATCCGACCGGCCGCCGTGGTTTGTCGCTCGGACCAGTTACAAACGAGAGGGACTTCGAGCTCGAAGAAAAACCGACTCCCCTCTCCCACTTGACTGTCGATCTGAATTTGTCCCCCCATCAAGCGAATAATTTGCTGGCTCAGTGCCAATCCCAAGCCCGTGCCTTGGGCTTTCCGATGTTTATCCCCCACCTGTTCAAATGCTTGGAACAGCTTGCCCATATCTTCTGGAGCAATCCCAATGCCGGTATCTCGAACGGAAAGGCGCAATCGGGCCGATTCTGGTAGACTTGGAGTCGAGGAATCGACTCGCTCGACGTGCAAGGTTACCCCTCCTCGGTCGGTAAACTTAATAGCATTTCCCAGCAAGTTAATCAAGACTTGACGCAATCGTTTGGCATCGACTTCAACTCCCGTCGGTAAGTCGGCATCCGGCTGGTAATCGAATTCCAGACCTTTCCCATCGGAACGAACCCGGCAAATTTCGACAATCCCTTGTAAAAAAGAGGGTAAATGCAAGGGTTTGGGAATCAGGTCTAATTTTCGCG
>JBFRWJ010000708.1:0-7142 GCA_051439525.1 Spirulina sp.
CTTCCCACCAAAGGAAGTTCTAGCACGTCAGCCAAGGAACAAAGAGCAAAAGGAGTCAAACTCTTGACTTCCATATCTCGGGCGATCCGAAATGCTACCGCAGCAACGCTAACTCCCGAGGACAGGAGGGAATTGAGGGGGATTTGGCGATCGGCTAGCCATTGTCGGAGGCTCAGAGTCATGGGGTTTGACGAATGAGGGATGAAGGATGAAGGATTAATTTTCCTCTCTCCCTATCTTATCTGAAGGATGAAGCCTGAAGGATGAGGGATGAAGTTTAGGGGACATCTCAAATTTTTCTATCTATTTCCCTTGGGGAGAGGATAAGTTAAGCGCCGTTTCATCTCCTGAGTTTGCAGTTTCTCTTGAATTTTAAGTTGATAAAAACTGTTTGAGGCTTTTGTGAATAAGTATTTTTACTTGTTTTCATCCGAGATCTTGGCACTGTAGAGTTCTAATACGGCCATGAAAATCCGGCAACTTTGTAACGATCCTTAGCTGTTATTACATTTAACTTTCTTTGATTGTGGGTTCTTATGGTTTCAGTGATTCGCGATCGCGTTTTTGGCACCATTAGCCGACTGGATAGAAACGGAAAATTCAGGCAAGGACATATTATTCCCTTGCGTTGATTGGGTGAGATGAGGATGTCAAGGTCTCCGCCACTCGATCGCCGTAATGTAACAATTAGATAAATTTTTGTTACTTTTTGTTCACCAACCTAACTCAGAAGAATAAAAAAAATGAGTCGCTACTCTCAGAAGAACGCCCAAAATACAAAAAATAGGTTAATTTAACTTCCTCTTAAACTCGGAATGGTCTCATTTGAGCGATAATTATTGGTTTTGATGACAAAAAGTAAAAATATTGTCGCGATCGCCGACAGCAAACTTAGCACACTCCGTTTACATTTTTTAAAGAAACAAGTTTGACATCCTGTCGTTTAAGGAATAAGATCGTCATTAAATTCATTAATCTAAGTATTTTCAACTAAAAAATTGTGTCATTCTTTGACTGAGAAGCGAGGTCAATAAGAATTATCGATCTTATACAAAATTACTTGTTTCTCAGCCGAAAGTTTGGGTTGTGAAATTTAATTTTATGACCTCATTTGGGTTTGTCAAAAAGCAATACCCGAAAGCCGATCGCGTCTATACCTGTTGAGAATTCTGGTAAAACCTGTAAATTCTCATGGGTTTCCACAAATTGAAAAAATATTGTGGAAACGGAGGCAATTGTTTCTAAATATCATATCACGGTTCGTTGTTGGGCTTTAGCCCTTCTTCAACTTAGATTGAGCGCTCTTCGCGCAACAACAAACTAATCCCAATCGTTTAACCGGATTTGATAGAACTAGAAAATTGCCAGATTGGAATGAAGAGAAAGTCTTGTCGATCGCGCGATCGGAAACACCGATAATTTATAGGAGGGAAGCCATCGTGACTGAGGATAAAAATCAAGAGAAAATCCCCCGAGAAAACTTAAGTCGGCGAGGATTTTTAGGGGCGGGAACTTTAGCCGCCGCTGCCTTAACGACCCCGGCTAAGGCGCTGGCCCGAGAGCTGCCGGGATCGGGGACGTTAATCGCTCAATCCTCCAGTTCGACCAGTTCTAACACAACCTACGAACCTTTTGCCGAGCCTCATGTGATTTGTTCCCAAAACGGGGCAATTAACCTCGACATGACCGTAGACAAAACAGATTTTACCTATCGCTGCGGCGATCGGACCATCACCGTCCCCGCCCGACATTTTAGTAACTTCATGCGGGGGCCGCCCATGGTAATCGTTCCGGGGGACAAAATCAAACTCCACCTGACGAATAATTTGCAGGGCAATCCCAATTGTCCGGGAGAGTTAAATACTCCAACCTGTTTTAATACCACCAATATGCACTTTCACGGGCTGCACGTCTCCCCAGAAAGTTACTACGATCCGGTGACGGGAGAGAAAGTGCTCTCCTCCGATGACGTACTCTACGAACTCGAACCGGGAATGAGTCATCATTGGTGCGTTTGGCTGCCCGAGTTTCACGCCCCCGGGACTCATTGGTATCATGCCCACCGCCACGGTGCAACGGGATTGCAAGTGTCGAACGGCATGGCGGGTGCGATCGTCGTTCGAGAACCCAGCAAAGCACTGAATATCGTCGATCCTCTCAACGATAAAGTGTTTATTATGCAAGAAATTATCGAACCGAGTGAGGGTCAAAATCCCGATGATGCCGTTTACCAACGAGGTGGTAAGGCACGGGGAGGGACGGCAGGAGACTTCCTCATTAACGGTCGCTGTCAGCCCACTATCGATATGCAGGCCGGTAAAATTCAACGTTGGCGTTTTATCAATGCCACTTCAACCCCTCGGGGTTTGATGACTTTGAAACTTTGTCAAGCAACAGGCCCGGACGATACCAGCACGACTTGTACGACAACCGAGGATATGTATCTGATGGCCGTCGATGGGATTTCCTTTTATGGCAAACCCCCAGAACCCATCGGCCCGAGCAACAAGCGCAGCCCTCAATGGACGGGATGGCAGATGGCATCGGGAAATCGAGCCGATTTTCTCGTACAGCTTTACGCAGCAGACCATACGACCCCCCAATGGTACAAGCTGATCAAAGATGCCCATCCCGGCAGTGGCGCTTCAACGAGTCCGCAAATTCTAGCTTATGTTAAAGTCCAACCTGCGAGTTTCAAAGAGTGCATTCCCAGCAAGATTCCGGGATCGTTGAGTAATTTTCCTTATCTCACCCCCATTACGAAAAACGATTTAGCCAATAAAAAAGGAGATACGATTTGTCCCCGAGAATTAGCATTTGGCGTAACACAAAGCGGTGGACCGCAAGGCTATAAAGTGAATGGTCAGTTGTACTGCCCCAGTTGCGCCAATATTGAGGTGCAATTGGGGACGGCAGAAGAATGGCAACTGAGTCACGGCGATCCGGCAAACGGTCTTGGGGGAAAATCCGCACACCCTTTTCACATTCACGTCAATCCCTTCCAAATCGTCGGCGATAAAATCGATCCCAACGGCCCGAACAGACCGGATAACTGGCGGTGGTGGGATACGATCGCCTTATTTAGCGGCACCAATGCCAGTCAGATGCAGCCCGTGGGTTCTGCCCCCCTGCATACCCGTCAGTGGTTTTTCGACTATAACGGAACCTATGTTTTCCACTGTCACATCCTCATTCACGAAGATCAGGGGATGATGATGAATGTCACGGTCAACGGGCCCGGGACTCCTCCTTGTCATTCCTTGGATCGGGATGGCAATTCTCACCCCGGCAAAGAAATTCCTCCCGGATCGGAAGTTTACCCTCCCTTAAAAGGTTGCGATCCCGACGAGACCTGCTCGGGTACGAATGCCAGTGCTGTCAAGCCAACTTGTCCCGCATCATAAATCACGAATCATGAATAATCCAACCCTTTTCAAAAAGGCACTGGCATTGTGTTTGGGCATGGTGTTACTGATATTTCTCGTCCTTCCCGTCCGTGCCAGCAATGCTGCCCCCCTCGAAGGCTGTTTTGATTCGATGGCCTTGTTTCCCAATGGTAAAGTTTATCTCACGAAAGGCTCTCAATACTTCCGGTGGAGCAATAGCGGCGCGCAGTTCGATGCGGGCTATCCCAGACCCATCAAGGGCAATTGGGGCAAACTCCCGCCGGGTTTTGCCGAAGGATTCGATGCTATGGCGATTTATAATGGGAAAATTTACGTGACCAAAGGCGATCGCTACATTCGTTATTCCGATCGCAATGGTTCCACCGTCGATGCTGGGTATCCTCTACCCATTAAAGGCAATTGGGGGGATCTGCCGCCAGAATTCGAGCATGGTTTTGATTCGATGGCCACCCTCGGCAACGGGAAACTCTACGTGACCAAAGGCGCTGAGTACGTTCGCTATTCCGATAGCAACGCCACCACCGTCGATCCGGGCTATCCTGCGGCGATCGAGGGGAATTGGGGCATTTTGTCTCCTGCCTTTAACCAAGGGGGATTTGATGCCATGACCCATTTTCCCAACGGCAAAACTTACATTACCCATTGCGATCGATACGTGCGTTATTCCGATAGCAACGCCACCACCGTCGATCCGGGCTATCCCGCCCCCATTCCGGGGAATTGGGGCAATTTGCCGGATTAATTTTTCCGACTTGCACGAGGAGATGGGTGCAATCTCATCTGTCTCCATTTCTTGTACTTGAGGTAACTCACGATGACTCATAATCCCGAAGAGCGAGATAATGCTCTAGTTCGTTGGAATCGCCGGGGATTTTTAGGGGCGGGAAGTTTAGCCGCCGCTACCTTTGCTGCCCCCTGGACAGTTTTGGCTGACGAAGAAACCCCCGCAGAAACCGAGGAAAAAACGTCTACCTATTACGAGGCATTTTCCCAACCTCCTGTCGTTCCCTCTCAAAAGGGAGTGGCAACGTTAAACATGACCGTTGAAAAGACGGAATTCAGCTATCAATGCGGGAAATACACCAAGAAAACCAACTCTCGCACCTTCAATAATGGGGTGCCCGCACCGACGATCTTGGTGGATCCGGGGGACAAGATTAAAATCCGACTGGATAATCACTTAGAACCCAATAAAAAGAATAACTGTCCCGGAACCTTGGATGCGCCCAGTTGCTTTAACTCCACCAACCTGCACTTTCACGGGTTGCACGTTTCCCCTAGCAGTTACATCAATGACCAAGGAGAGTACGTCCTTTCCTCCGATGACGTCCTCTACCAACTCGATCCCCAAGAATCTCACAACTGGTGCGTTTGGCTGCCGGACTTTCATGCCCCCGGTACCCACTGGTATCACGCCCACCGTCACGGTTCCACGGCATTGCAGGTCTCTAACGGCATGGCTGGCGCGATCGTCATTCGCGAACCCTTAGAGTATCGCATTGTCGATCCCACCCAAGATAAGGTTTTTCTCATTCAAGAGATCGTGCCCTCAGAACTCTTTCAAAATCCCGATAAGGCGGTTTATCGCCGAACCGGAAAGCGCTTACCCTTCGGATCGGCGGGGGATTTTCTGATTAACGGTCGCTGTAAGCCAACCTTGGAAATGCAAGCCGGGAAAGTTCAACGGTGGCGTTTTATCAATGGCAATGCCACCCCTCGCGGTTTAGTGACCCTCAAACTCTGCAAAGCTGTCGGTCCCAATGATACGATCGCGCGCTGTTCCGATCGCGATGTCGTGGATATGTATCTGATGGCAGTTGACGGCATTTCCTTTTACGGGAAACCCCCAGAACCCATCGGCCCCAGTAATACCCGCGATCCGCAATGGACGGGCTGGCAAATGGCACCGGGAAACCGCGCCGATTTTCTCGTCAAACTGCCGGCGGCGACGGATGGCGTACAGTGGTACAAGTTAATTAAAGATCGGCATCCGGGAGCGGGACAATCGACAGACCGACAAATCCTTGCCTATATTAAAGTTCAGCCCTCTCAATTTGATGAGAAGATTCCCGATATTATCCCCGGTTCTTTAAGCGACTATCCCTATTTGACTCCCATTCAAGAAGACCAATTGGCCAATAAAAAAGATGGGAAAATTTGTCCGAGGACGATAACCTTTTCTCGCACCCCTCCTGCGGGATCGCGCAGCTACAAAATTAACGACCAGATTTATTGCCCGGACTGTACCAATATCGAGGTCAAGTTGGGAGAGGCGGAACAATGGGTCTTGCAACATAAATCCGGATCGGCTCACCCGTTCCATATTCACGTCAATCCCTTCCAAATCGTAGGCGATAAAATCGATCCCAACGGCCCGGACGAACCGGATAATTGGCGCTGGTGGGATACGATCGCTTTGTTGGGCAAGACTCCCCAAATGCAGCCCCTCGGGGGCGGTCCCGTGGTGACGCGCAATCATTTTCTCGACTACAATGGCACTTATGTCATTCACTGTCACATTCTCATTCACGAAGACCAAGGCATGATGATTAATGTGACAGTGAACGGAGATGGCATAAAACCCTGTTATTCCTTGGATAAAGAGGGGAACTCGTCTCGCGGAGCGGAAATTCCTGACGGTGCGAAAGTGAAGCCCTCGCCACCTCCTTGTCCGCCAGAAGGGAACTTCTGTTCGGGTACGAATTCAGCAACGATCGATCCCGTTTGTTCGGAATAGTTCGCGATCGCAGCCCTTTTTCAGAAAATGCCATCTCAAACTTATGGAGGGATGGCATTTTTTAATATTGGGTTTCCCCTTCATCCATTAAAACAATGCGGTGTTGGTTGGGTGCCATCTTGGCACTTTGTTCCTGCATGACCGTCAAGGCTCGAGAGGGATCGAAACTGCGATTGAGATTGGCACGCAAGCGAGTCACTTTGTACTCGGCATCGCGAACTTCCGTGCGAATGGTTTGCACTCTTTCTCGTTGTTCCCAATAGTAGGGAAATAAATTGGTTAACGTCGCGATCGCAACTGCCGATAAGCCACCGTTAATGGCAATTTTGACAAGGGTTTCCATGGCCAAAGCGGCATGATTGTGACGCTTGGGTTTTGGCTGAGGAGAATGGGCACGAGACTTCCGGGGACGAGATTTCGACACCCTTGGAGGCGTACCGGGATGTTTGAGTTTTTGGGCTGTTTTCATAAAATTAACGTCTCGTGCTAACAGTACAAATGCAATTTGAGATAAGAAAATCCCCATTTTAAGACCTTTTAGATTTTATCAAAAACCTCTGAAATTAACAATATCAAGACAGTCCTAGAACTCATGTACCTTTCGCGATCGCAGTATCGATTGTAATTCTTTCAAAATAACAAGAGTTAAGTGGGTTTGATGGTAAAATTTTGAGAGTGTAGTTTTTTTAACAACTGGGACAGGGATAAATTCTGTAATAATATCTTCTCCAATCGTGTCAGACATTAACCCGAGCAGTGAAGGGACAATTTCGATAGAATTAGGAGCAGAACCTTCTCCTGAAGAACTCCAAACTGCAGCCTACTACACCCAACGAGGATTGAATGTCACCTTTCTCAAACCTTTACCGGATCGCAGAACTCCCGATCTCAGAGTGGAAGGAATGGGTAACATCGATCTCTATCATCCCGAACCAACTACCCAAATTGAAGCCGTACTGCGTGCAATTAAGAAAAAGGAAATCAAGCCGCGATTGTTC
>JBFRWJ010000709.1:0-18393 GCA_051439525.1 Spirulina sp.
GGTTTATTCTTCCTTATCTCTATGGGTATTGCGTTACAGGGAGGACATTTTAATTTATTTATTAACATTTCCGGCGTATTTATTGGGGGATTGATGGCGGCATTTTGCTGGACATTAATTTTTTCTCAACCGGAATCCCATTTAGTAGATGAAAATGCCATCAAAGCGCGATCGCTTTCCCAAAGCGTTCCCACAATTCCCTTTACCGAACAGTTAAAGATTGTTTTTAGTACCAAACCTTTTCTTTATGTCATTGGCATTTATTTATTTTCTTGGCTGGCCATACAACTCGTGGCCTCCATTTTAATCTACTTCGTCGTCAGTTGGATGGGGATGAAAGAAGGGGATTTTTCTCTCGCGGCTATTGCTATCCAAGGAACTGCATTAATGATGCTCTTTGTTTGGAAAAAAGTTAGCGATCTCGTCGGTAAAAAAACCGTTTATTTTTTAGGTGTATCCATTTGGTTGGTCGCACAAGCCGTTCTTTTCTCTATTCAACCCGGTCAAGTTGGCTTATTATATTTCTGTGCGGTTTTAGCCGGACTGGGAGTGTCCGTCGGTTATTTAATTCCTTGGTCGATGATGCCCGATGTGATCGAATGGGACGAGTTAAAAACAGGTCAAAGACGAGAAGGGATCTTTTATGGATTTATGGTTTTGCTGCAAAAAGTCGGTCTGGCATTGGCGTTATTAATAGTCGGTCAGACCTTAGATTGGGCTGATTTTGTCGAACGTTTACCCGGACAACCCATTCCCATGCAACCCGATAGCGCATTGTTAGCCATTCGTGTTGCTAACGCAATTTTCCCTGCCCTATGTTTAATTGTGGGCATGATTCTGACTTATTTCTATCCCATTACTCGCGAAGTCCACGCTAGCATTCGCTTGCAATTGGCAGAACGAAAACAAGCACAAGAAGACTAAATTTGTTTTATAATATCCCTAAGTCATGTCAAAGCGATCGCATTAGATAAGGAAGGTGACTCATGGTTGCTGTAACTCAAACCCGCTACTCTACGCTAGAGGAATATTTAGAACTAGAAGAACAAGCGGAATTTAAAAGTGAATATCGAGATGGAGAAATTGTACCGATGACAGGTGGAACGACTAATCATAATGAGATTGCTTTGAATTTAGCGGCTTATCTCAAGTTTGCCCTCAAAAAGAAACCCTATCGCGTCTATATGGAAGGTGTCAAACTCTGGATTCCGGCTTATCGTCAATGTACTTATCCCGATGTCATGGTGATTCAAGGAGAACCCGTTTATACGGATAAGGCCAAAACAACGGTCATGAATCCTATACTCATTGTTGAAGTGTTATCGAGGTCAACGCAAAATTACGATCGCGGCGATAAGTTTGAATATTATCGCTCAATTCCGGAAATGAAAGAATATATTTTAATCGACCAAAAACGGTTTTATGGGATGCAATATGTTAAAAACGATGCCGGACAGTGGGTATTAAGTGAATATACAGGAGAAGAAGCAGCGATCGCTCTAAATTCCATCGAGTTTGAGATTGCTTTTCGCGATCTTTACGAAGGAGTTGATTTTAGCGATCGCGAAGAAAGCGATCGCCGTTGAAATTACAGTAATACTTTCCCAAAAACATAATGAATAATGGTGACACCCGCTAAGTTTTGAGTGCGCACGTAAATTAAACCTAAGATAAAACTAGCAACGAATGTAACTATAACCGCTAGTAAACCAAAAGGAGTGTGAGCTGCTCCGAAGAAAAGTGCTGAAAGAACAACTGCATAAATATTTCGCTTCTTGCCTAAAAATTTTTGGATGGATGTTAACATAAATCCCCGAGTGACAAACTCTTGGCCGTAGCTATGAGGCCAATAAACCCAGAATTTTATCGAACCGAAATTGACAAGTTCTAACATTGATTGAAGAATGGGAGGCAAGACGTTGCGATCGGGGTTCATCCAATCGATCGCTCCAGCAATTCCGATCATTGCGAGGAGTCCAATAGCACTAAAAACAACTCCATCTAAAATCGATTTTTTGAGCTGTTTTGTAGTCACGCCGACTTGCTCGAAAGACATCCCAAATTTTGTGATAATTGCAATAGAATAGATTAAAGGGATAATGAGTAATGGTAAAGTAATATAGTAGTGTTCCGGGCGGCTGGACAATATTTCATCTAATACCGTATAGGTCATGGAAACTAAGCTCAGCAGTGCGGCGATCCCGATGAACACCAGACCGTAGTAATTGCGCTCTTGAAGTTGTTGAACTTGTTGCTGAAGGCTGGTAATATAGCGATCGCTGAGGTAGCGCAGGCGATCGTTAACTTGACGGGCAATATTTTGGTTAAAAGTATTGATAATTTCTCCAGCATCTTTGGCATTTTTTAAGAATTTTTCTTGGGATAAAACATACACTTCTGTATCGGAAATTGCTTCAACAGAGCAACTTCTCGGAGAACCATCAATAAATGACATTTCTCCAAAACTATCACCAGCAGATTGTTCTTTAAATTTGAGATTTTTCCCCGTTTCTGGTTCTATTTTATAGAGATCGACTTTGCCAGAAATGAGAAAATAGATTTCGGTGGTATTGTCTCCTTCTTGAATGAGAGTTTCTCCCGGTTTATAGACTTTGATTTCACAAGACTCTTCAACTTCTTTGAGCATTTCTGGATTCAGATTTTCCAGTAAATTAAAACGTTCCAACATGAGAATCTCTCCGACACTCGCTATATCTATGTTCTAGTCTGAAAATTCCCTTAAGTCAAACAATTTGAGGAGAGAGTTGGTCTAAACAGGGTCGGCGATCGCTGTTCGAGAGCAATTCTGCATAGCGACCCAGTTTTCTTTCGTACCTCTGCTGGTAAAATTCTGGTAACTTGACGGATTTTCCTTCATGAAATGCCCGAAATTCAGAATTTGAACGTAACAAAGCGAGGATCTCGCGATAGGATTTATTGACTCCTTGCTGGTATAGAGTGCGAATAATATGCACGGTTCTTACTTTCCAATCTGACGTGCTGCAAATTCGTTGCTTTAACATCTCCCAAGAGTAAGCAAAGTTTGACAATTCCATCAGTTTTTCATAGTAATCAACCGGATCGTAGTTTTTGAGGGTTGTCACTAGATAGGGTATATAATAAAAAGTGAAAGGCATTTCTTGAAGAATGCGTTGGTTCGCAACATATTTGTCAAACATGGGAGTGCCACCAAAAGGTACGGGGATATTGATGACCGGCCAAGCAAAAGGCGTTTGCGTCAGAAATTGCTTGGTCAAGGTAATTGGCTCTTCTCCTGCATCGCTATCGAGACCAAATATCATCTGGACTTGCATGTAAGGGATATGTTCATTAACTTTCTCAAGCTGCTTGACGACTCCATTAACTTTTTCGATTCCTCCCTTCCCTTTCATTCCGGCTTTGAGGGAATAATCCTGCCAAGACTCAATCCCATGACTGGCAAAAACACAGTTTGTTTCTTTCAGTCGTTTGATCCGAGATTCGTTGAGAATACTCAAAGAACATTCCATCATATAGGGAAGGCGCGATTCTGGTGGAAGAGATTCAATAATCGTAAAGACTCGCTCGAATTGAACGGCGAAATTGGCTTCGTGAAAGCCGATGAGTAACTGAGGATGGTTTTGGGCTAAATACTGGAGATCGGCAGCAAATCGATCGGCAGGTAAGAGACGATAAGGATTGTCCCAATCCTTACAGAAATTACAAGTATAAGGACAACCCAGACTGGTTATAATAGGGACTTGAGTCAACAAAATTCGCCACTTCTTCTGGACAAATTGAGAGGCTCTGATTTCAGGCATTCGTTCTTCTACTGTCGGGCAATCGTCGAAGGGTTTTGCTCTCGATATATACTGTCCCGAATCAAAATTCCCCCGAACAATATTGCCAATGATTTCGCGATCGCAATGTTTGAGAACTAAATCGAAAAAGCGCAGGCAATCAACGGGGAAAGATTCGGCATGGGGACCGCCAACAATCGTGCGGGTTCCCTTTTGACGATAGAGTTTGCTAAGAGCATAAACTAGGGGACTGGCTGGAGTACAACAAGAGAAGAAAATAAAATCCAAATCTTGTGGCAGAAGACGAGCGGGATCGCCAACCCCATAATAGGTTGCATAGAAAGTTTCATGACCGAGTTGGCGACACCAAACCGAGATAGCTTGCGGAGTCACACTCGCATAGTGTTTGGCGACCAGCATATTGCTAATTTTACCGATCGACGATTGACATGGCAATGTAATAACTTCTAGGATGCCAACTCTCATTTTGTTACCCAACTTTTTCATGGTCTCAGTCTGGCTTTGTTAAAATTTATCATACCATTCGATCGCGATTAAACTGCTAAGAATTGTTGAATGACATCTTGGCTTAATTCGCTAGTACTGCCCGAGGCAACAATTCCGCCTTTTTGCATGGCATAATAGCGATCGGCTTGACGGACAAAATGCAAGTGTTGTTCGACTAAAAGGACAGAAATTCCTGTCGTTTCAATAATTCCTCGCACGGCATTTTCAATCTCTAAAATAATGGAGGGTTGAATGCCTTCTGTGGGTTCGTCTAACAGTAATAATTGGGGTTTTCCCATCAAGGCACGAGCGATCGCGAGTTGTTGTTGCTGTCCGCCACTTAAATCCCCTCCCATCCGATATAACATGGTTTTGAGAACGGGGAAAAGTTCAAAAATTTGTTCGGGAATATAGTGTTGCCCTTGTCTGCCTTGGGGACGGGCTTCTAAACCTAAGATTAGATTGTCTCGGACCGTAATGCGAGGAATAATTTCTCGACCTTGCGGGACGTAACCAATGCCCATTTTGGCTCGGCGATCGGGAGTCTTTTTCAGAATATCTTCTCCTTTGAGTTGAATCGTTCCCAGACGGGGTTTAAGCAGTCCCATAATGGTTTTTAATAAGGTTGTTTTACCAACACCATTCCGACCGATCAAACAGACCATTTGTCCGGGGGCAACGTTGAGATCGACATTCCGCAGAATGTGACTTTCTCCATAGTAAACATTGAGTTGAGAAATATTGAGCATTGGGTAATGGGTAATGGGTAATTGGCAATTGGTAATTGGTTAAAAATTAGATAATGCTGGGATTTCTGCGTCTAAGTGTTTGGCTATTTCTTCTGCAAAAGTGCTTCAATAAAAATGAGTTCTCCTTGTACGAATTGACGGTGAATTTCTTCGATCCTAGCCTCTGCAATGTTGTTCGCAAAAGGCAAGTAACAGTGACGTTGAAGCAGGTCCATCTTTACGGAGTGCCCGATCTCGAATGCTTTGATAATGCCTGGCGTAACGTCAGCAAATCGTACAACCTCTAAATCGGAATTATAGAGAGCCTGTTTCAGCTCGTCGAATTCCTGTATCTCTCTATAATCCGTGACCCACAAATATCCATCGGGTCGGAGAACCCGAGTGACTTCTTCAAGAAACTTGGACATTGATGGATAATGATGACAAGATTCAATATTGAGAACGATGTCAAACGATCCATCTAGGAAAGGAAGAGATTCGGCATCACCTTGAAGATATTTTAAGCTCTTGTGCTGGTGAAGTTTTTGACATAAAGCGATCGCTCTCTTGGAGAGGTCTATTCCTGTCATCGATCGCACGTTTTGAGTTCGAGCAATCCAAGAACTGCCTCCTCCTCGTCCGCATCCTACTTCTAAAAGATCGCGATCTTTAACCTCAATATATCGCAACATCCGAGCATATAGTTGAATAAAGTAACGGGTAGGTTCATCTTCGGGAGCGAGTTTGAGGTTTTGGGTTTCTTCATCGATATAACCATAATTCATAAATATCCAATCGTCGTAGGGAAAATGCCATGCAAAGAAATCATAGATGATTCCCCAAAATGCTTTTCTCACGACAGGAAATCGACGATTGATAGAATTAATTAAGCCAATCATTGTTGAGTTATTGTGTTGAGTTATCGTTAATTTTGCTTCTTCTTTTTTGAGACCAGAGAGTCGAGCCTCGCTCACCATCCTAAAAGTAAAGAAACAACTTTTAATTGTCAATGGGATCGATATATATTTTTATTAAGTTATGTGTTTTTTTTGTTAAATTTAAGAATTGGAGGGGATTGACCATAATCCTACAATTGAATTCTAGCTGTTAGTTAGTGGTTTCTTCTTTCTCGAGGGGGATTGGGGATGGATGGTTGTTAAACTCCTCTCTACTTGTTACTTCGTTTTCTAAGCGTTTAACGGTTTCTTCAGGTAACTCCAACAGTTGTATTAAATTTTCATAAGCGGCTGCTTCTTCTTCATTAATTAAATCTTCCCGAGGACTTCTAGCACTGGAACTAATGATTTCATAACTGAGTTTGAGTACCATTTCGCGTTCTGCAACGGTTTCTAGTTGGGGAACTAAACTGGCGATCGCGACATTTGTTCCCAAATAATCTCGCAATTCATTCTGTAATTCTTGTTGTTGTCGCTCATCTTCCGAAAACTGACGACTTAACCGGGTTAAAATGACATCAATTTCGTCTGGAGCAATATTACCATCCGACCATGCCATTGATGCGGCAATTCGCAAAATAATCATTTCTTTTTCGCTAATCGAAGGGGCTTTACCCAAGTAAACTTCGATAACGCGAGGATCGTTTTGCACCCGATCCATGCTGCCTTCACACAATACTGAACCTTGGTGCAAAACCGTAACTTTTCGGGCAATTTGACGCACGAATTCCATATCGTGTTCGATGACGATAATCGAATGACTTTCTGCTAAAGCGAGGAGTAAATTCCCGACATTTTCGGTTTCTTCATCGGTTAACCCGGCAACGGGTTCATCCACTAATAAAAGTTCTGGAGATTGAGCCACTAACATTCCAATTTCTAACCGTTGTTTTTCGCCATGAGAAAGCAGTGCGGCTTTGAGATCGGCTTTAGGAGTTAAACCCACGGTTTCTAATAAGCCAAAGACATGGCGGCGATCGGTTGCTGGAGGACGTTTAAATAATGTCGAAAACACATTTTTATGGCGATTGCAAGCTAAATCTAAATTTTCTCGGACGGATAAATTCAGATAAACCCGAGGGGTTTGAAATTTTCGTCCAATACCCAAGCGAGAGATACGATGTTCGGCAATTCCCCGCAAATCTCGCCCTTTAAATCTAACGGTTCCTTCAGTGGGTTGAACTTTTCCCGTAATAACATCTAAAAATGTCGTTTTCCCCGCACCATTAGGACCGATAATGACGCGCAATTCCCCTGTATCCATACTGAAATTTAGGTTATTGAGTGCTTTGAACCCATCAAAGCTAACGGTTAAATTCTCAATGTCTAATATTTTCTCTGCCATTTTTTTTACCTCTGATTATCTTGTACAGACTCTAATTCTTCCCGTTCCTGTTGGACGATGGGATCTTTTTCTAAACTGGGATAGGTGACAACAGGTTCTTGGAGTCCGAGGAGCGATCGCAGTTTTGGCCAAACCCCAGATTGCAACCAACCGACGATCCCATTGGGGAGTACCGTCACCACCAATAAGAATAATGCACCTTGGAAGAATAACCAAACTTCCGGAAATTGTTCGCTCAAAAAAGTGCGGGCAAATGTTACTAACAATGTGCCAACAATTGCACCGATTAATGTACCTCTTCCTCCCACGGCCACCCAAATCACCATTTCAATCGAGAAGGCAACTTCCATAAAACTGGGAGTAATAATTCCTGATTGTACGGTATATAATGCCCCAGAAATGCCAGCAATGCCACCAGAAATGGCAAAAACCAACACTTTAAACCATGTGGGATTGTAACCGGAAAAACGCAGTCGATTTTCGTCATCGCGAATCGCAATTAAAATGCGCCCAAAGCGTCCGCTTGTTAGCCAACGACAGAGTAAATAAATAATAATAACGGCTAAGACCGTAATTTCATAAAATGCTAATTGCGCCCCCGAGGAACTAACAACCGTTCCAAATAAAGTCTCTGTATCTGTTTTTAATCCATTTGTTCCATTAATGAGCTTTTGCTGACCGTTAAAAAAGTTAAAGAAAACCAACAACGCTGCTTGGGTTAAAATGGAAAAATAAACGCCCTTAATGCGGTTGCGAAAAACCAGATAGCCCAACAATCCTGCAATAACTGTCGGGACGAATACGATCGCAATTAAAGTAACGGGAAATGAGTAAAATGGATGCCAGAAAAATGGCAGTTTGTCAACCCCATAAAGGGTGAAAAAATCTGGGATTTGCCCTTCTGGTAATTGTAATTTTAGGTGCATGGCAAACCCATAACCCCCGAGGGCGAAAAAGATGCCGTGTCCCAAGCTTAACAATCCCGTATATCCCCAAATTAAGTCAATTCCTAAAGCAACAATTGCCAAGGATAAAAACCGCCCTAATAACTTCAGGCGAAATTCAGGCAAAATTGCGGGAAAGACCAAACAAAAGAAGAGGCCGATCGCCGCGATCGCAATTCCCTCAATTAGAAATTTGCGCTGTTTTTTGCGTTTAATGACCGTAGCTTTATCGAGAGTCATCCTTCAACCTTTCTAATTTTAAGTAATTTCATGGGTTTTAACGATTCATCCTTCATCCTTTATCCTCTCATCCTTTTTTTCACTCTTCATCCTTCATCCCTCATCTTTCATCCTTTTCTTAAAGTTCTGCAGTCCTTCCTTTTTGCGGGAAAATTCCGGCGGGTTTAAATTGTAAAAAGGCAATAATTAAAGCAAATACCATTACTTTTGCCATACTGCTCGTCGCAAAAAAGGTGAAGAAATCAAAGACGGGTTGAAAAACTGGATTGTTAAGAAACATTAATGCGATCGTTCCCGAGCCGACTAAATACGTTACCGTTCCGATCGCGATCGCCGCAACAATACTGCCCAATAAATTGCCCACTCCGCCGACAACTACAACCATAAAAGTATCGACGATATAATTTTGCCCAGTGTTGGGACCGACGGATCCGAGTAAAGTAATGGCAACTCCTGCAATTCCTGCCAGTCCGGATCCGAGGGCAAATGTTAGGGCATCGACTTGATTTGTAGGAATCCCCAAACACGAACTCATCTCGCGATTTTGCGTCACGGCACGAATTCGTAACCCCCAATTAGAGTAATTCAAAAAGAGATAAATTCCGACAACACAAGCAATGGTGAGAATAATAATAAATATTCTGGCATGGGGAATTTGAAAATTACCCATTGGAAGTCCGCCTCGCAACCAAGCCGGAGCCGTCACATCAACATTTCTGGCACTAAACCACGGTTTAACTAAAGTTTTTTGGCTGCTTAATAAGAAGCCCGTAGCTGTCGCCACTCCCCCGGACAGAAACACCATAATTGTTAAGACACCATTCCGGATTTTTTGCCAATCGAGACGACGGCTTAATAATATCCAAGCCCCGAAAAATAACAAGCAAAAAACAACAATTCCGATCGCTAAAACCCAATTGACGCTGCGAACGAACTGACGCAAAATTAGACTCACCCCCCAAGTTGCTAAAAGCGTTTCTAGGGGTCGTCCGTATAGAAAGCGAATGACTCCTCTTTCTAGGGCCAGTCCTACCAATGCGGTAACGATAAAAGCCACGGGTAAAGCCACAAAAATATAAGCGCCAAACCACGGATCGCCTAAAATTTTAAAGGCATTCTGCACGACAAAAGTCGTATATGCCCCTAACATCATTAATTCTCCATGAGCTAAATTAATCACGCCCATGAGCCCGAAGACAACAGCAAGACCCAGTGCCGAAATTAATAACACCGAGCCAATACTCACGCCATTAAATAAACCTAGGAATATTTGTAACACTTTTCAATTATCAGTTATCAGTTATCAATGACCAATTCCCAGCAACCAATAAAATAATTGGTTGCTGGTGAGGTGGTGACTGTTAATCGAGCGATCGCGTTTACAGTTTGTACTTACCGCCTTTTTCCGGATCGCTCCAGTCGCACCCATAACCTTTAGTTTCAGGGACGAATTGATTCCAAGGTAAGGGTTCGACAGGACCGTCGGTTGACCAAATAATGTCAAATAAACCATCTTCGCGAATTTCACCCACCCGCACTGTTTTGGAAATGTGGTGGTTGGCATTCATCGTGACTTTACCTTCTGGTGCGTCAAATTCTTGCCCGATCGCGGCAGCGCGAACTTTTTCGAGGTCATCTGCGGTGCCTGCTTTTTCGACTGCTTGTTTCCACAAGTAAACCATAATATAAGCGGCTTCCATGGGGTCGTTGGTCACGCGATCGTCACCATATTCGGCTTTAAAATCTTCCACCCATTTCTTATTTTCGGGCGTATCGACGGTTTGGAAGTAATTCCAAGCAGCATAATGACCTTTCAGGAACTCCGGCCCGATTTGTCGGACTTCTTCTTCGGCAACGCTGACGGACATGACTGGATATTTATCGGGGCCGAGTCCCGCACCTTGTAACTGTTTGAAGAAAGCAACATTACTATCTCCATTTAAGGTATTGAAAATGACTCCACCATCGGGTAAAGCGGCTTGAATTTTGGTAATAATGGGGGTGACTTCTGTATTGCCAAGGGGTAAATAATCTTCACCTACTAATTCTCCCCCTTTGGCTTTCAGTTGCTCTTTAATAATCGTGTTGGCAGTGCGAGGGAAGACGTAATCCGACCCCACTAAGAAGAATTGTTTTCCTTTATTTTCTAACAACCAATCTACTGCTGGTTCGATTTGTTGGTTGGGAGCTGCTCCCGTATAGAAGATATTTTTTGAACATTCTTGACCTTCATATTGAACGGGATACCATAACATATGATCTTTGGATTCAAAAACATCCAAAACAGCTTTGCGACTGGCTGAAGTCCAACAACCAAAGACCGTCACGACTTTATCTTTATCGATTAATTTAGTTGCTTTTTCTGCAAATGTCGGCCAGTCCGAAGCTCCGTCTTCTTCGATATATTTAATTTGTTTGCCGAGAACGCCACCGGATTCATTGATTTCCTTAATCGCGAGTTTCTCAGCATCGACTACGGTGGTTTCGCTAATTGCCATCGTGCCGCTTAGAGAGTGGAGAATTCCCACTTTAATTGTATCTTCGCTGCTAGATGCTCCTGTCGAGCCTTCAGTGCCTTCGGAAGTCGTGTCTGAGTCGTTTGTCGTGCAGGCTTTGAGCAATAGACTCGTTCCCAAAGCCGCAGAACCATACATTAAAAATTTTCTTCGCCCCAGTCGCTCGATCATGGTTGCGTTGTCCTCCTCATCTTTAAGAAATTATCTCGATCTCTTTTTACGATCGAGAGTCGAGGTGTGTATGGTACTGCTCGGAGTTCTTGCTTTTTGTAGCAAGGAATACAAAATATTTTTCTTGATATTTCTTCACTTTCTAAATTAAAAGAATCTTAAATCCATTGACAAAGGAAAAATTATCGATATTCTGGATTAGATAGCAATTTCTTGTTCTATCCATACAGATTTTAAGATTGAGAAATATCGATCGTTAATCGAATGAATCTAGTTTTTTTGGCGATCGCTAGGAAAGAAAATGAGTGAGAAAAATAAAGGGTTTATTTTGAAGAGTAACGCTGAATGGTAGCGCGCGATCGCAGTTATAGCCAATCCCGATCTCAATATTCTTCTTACATTTAACCGTATTTTTGATAACTTTTTATGTCGGATTGGCATAGAGTTGATTTTTTTTGCTATCCTTATGAGATAATCGTGAGTCAGATTGTATCGAATCTTGTTCTCATGGATGATAACACAAAGAAAGAGGAGTTTAGCTATGGCTATATACAACACTTGCTGCGATAAGTGGTTACTCTGTCGTAAAAAGCCCTCGCCCTCTAGATAATGGTGGGATTGATGCAACTATTGTTGCACCGGGAAATGTTAACTTAATTGTCTCTCTCAAAATAGATGTCCAAATAAAATGTACTGCCGCGAAAACTCTCGTCAAAGAGGAATATATTCACTATCCTCTTCCTGTCAAGAACTATAATCGATTAAGAGGTAAAAGTGCCCTTCCTCAAATCTTGATTGTAGTTATCGTTGCTAAAAATGTCGGAGAATGGGCTACAATACAAGAATCTAAAACTATTTTAAATTCTTGTGCGTATTGGATATCACTAGCAGGAAAAAAAGAGACAAACAATGAAAACATTGCCTCTCGAACGGTTTGAATCTATTTCCCCAGAAAGATTCGGAAAATACCTGAAAGATAATAATTGGAAAAAACACAAAGAAGTTCCCAATGTATTATCTATTTGGATATATGAAAAAGAGAAAGAGAAAATTGGTTTATTATTACCATTAGATCCAGAACTTGTTGATTTTTCTAAGAGAATGGCTGAGGCAGTAGAGATTTTAGAAGAAGTCGAACAGAGATCTCAAGAAGAAATTTTGGTTTTATTAGAAGATCGAACTAAAATTACAGAAGCCAAGAAGCGAAATAGTTTGAATATAAAAATTGCCTCTGAATTTTAGAATTCAATTCAAACATCTAGTTCAGCTAATTCTAACCAGCGTTCGGTTGCTTTTTCGATTTCTTCATTGAGTTGTGCTAAGCGATCGGTAAGTTCTTGTAATTTCGTATATCCTGCGGGGGGATCGTTGTAAATTGTATGTTCTAACTGGCTTTTTTGTTCTTCGAGTTCGGGAACTTTCTGCTCTAATTGTTCCAATTCTCGGCGTTGATAATTAGAAAGACGACGGGAACGATTTTGGGGTTTAGTGCGTTTTGGTGCTGTTTCTTTTTCCTTTTTAACGGTCGGGATATTTTCCTTTGCTTTGAGTTCTTCGGCTTGTTTATAATCCAAATACACGGAATAATTGCCCGGATATTGACGCAACTTTCCCCCCGGTTCGATCGCAAAGATAAAATCCACCACGCGATCGAGGAAATAGCGATCGTGAGAGACAGCGATCGCGCAGCCTTTAAAGTCCTCTAAATACTCTTCTAACACCGCTAAAGTTTGCACGTCGAGATCGTTGGTGGGTTCGTCGAGAATTAAAACATTAGGCGCGCTCATCAACACCCGCAATAAAAATAAGCGCCGCTTTTCTCCTCCTGACAGTTTGTGAATGGGAGCATACTGTTGATTGGGAGGAAAGAGGAATCGTTCTAGCATTTGCGAGGCACTAATCTGCGTTCCATCTGCCGTTTGCACATAAGCTCCCACATCTTTGATATAATCGATAACCCGTTGATTTTCTTCCGAAGCGGATAGGAGATCCTCGGAATGTTGGTCGAAGTAACCGATATGAATCGTACTGCCGATTTCCACCGTCCCCCCATCCGGAGGAATGCGTCCGGTAATGATATTCATTAACGTCGATTTTCCCGCCCCGTTACCGCCAATAATGCCGATGCGATCTTCCGGACTAAAGGCATAGGAGAAATCTTCGATGAGAACGCGATCGCTATAGGATTTACTCACGTTTGCCAGTTCGATAACCTTCTTCCCAATGCGTCGTCCGGGAGTGTCGATGTCTACCTTGCCTCGGGCGGCTTTAAAGGTAGTATCCTGCATGGCGCGAATGCGATCGATGCGCGCTTTTTGTTTGGTACTGCGGGCTTTGGGCCCCCGTTTCAACCATTCCAACTCTCGCCGCAATACCCCTTGATGCTTGCGTTGGCTGCTGGTGGCGGCTTCTTCTGCAAGGGCTTTTTTCTCGAGGTAATAAGAGTAATTTCCCGCGTAACTGTAGAGATCCCCGCGATCGATTTCTAAAATGCGATTGGTAACGCGATCGAGGAAATAGCGATCGTGAGTGATCAGTAACAATGCCCCGCGAGCGCTTTTCAGGTAGTTTTGCAACCATTCTACCGATTCTGCATCGAGGTGGTTGGTGGGTTCGTCTGCGAGCAATAAATCGGGGTCTGAGAGCAAAGCCGTCGCGAGGGCGATACGCTTGCGATACCCACCGGAAAGGTCTCCCACTCTTGCCTCAAAGTCAGTAATTCCCAATTTACTGAGAACAATTTTAGCCTTGGTTTCCAGCTCCCAAGCTCCCGTTGCTTCCATTTTTTCGCTCGTTACTGTTAAGTGAGACATGAGGCGATCGAGGTCTTTTCCTTCCGCTTGGGAGAGTTTGAAGGACAGGGCTTCATATTCTCGCACCAGAGTCATTTGTTCGCTGCTGTCGGCGAAAACTTGTTCGAGGACGGTACAATCTTCATTCACTTCCGGCTGTTGGGGCAAATAGACAATTCTCGCCCCCGATCGCGCCAAGCGTTTCCCTCCGTCAATGGGTTCTATCCCTGCAATCATCTTCAATAGGGTGGATTTTCCCGAACCATTCACCCCGATTAAACCCACTTTATTGCCCTCTTCAATACTGAAACTGGCTTCTCGCAGAATTTCTTTAATGCCAAAATCTTTTTTAATTCCTTGCAGGGTGAGAATGCTCATGGTTGAGAAAAATGGGAACGATTTGCGCGATCGCGACTCTCTCATTATGACATTGTTCGGGTCTGCCCAACTAACAATCCGCGATCGCTATACTGGGAGCAGTAGCCCCATTAATGAGGAAGCCAAGATGAGTGTTGAAATGCGCCAAGAAATTGCCACCTTAGCCAACGAACTGCCCGATGCCATGTTACCCGAAGCGATCGCATTTTTGCGTTCTCTCCTCCAGCAAGGGCAAAATGGGAAGGAAGAAAAATCGGCAAATTCGGGTCATGAGGCTGACTTCGATCGCGCCATGCAAATTTATAAACGAGGCAGTGAAAAATATAAAAATGCTCTGCGGGAGTTAGCCAAATGAATGAACCATTTTGGCTTTCCGATGATATTATTTTAGCCATTCATACCGCACAAATCGAAGAACATGGGGGCAGTCTGGGAATACGAGATGCCAATTTGCTGTCTGCGAGTTTAGCCAGACCCAGACATTTATTGGCTTACGGACAACCAAATTTATTGGAATTGGCAGCCGCTTATGGATATGGGATTGCCAAAAATCACCCCTTTATCGATGGAAATAAAAGAACTGCTTTTATGGCAATGTACGTTTTTTTAGGATTAAATGATTACTGGCTGGATGCTCCTGAAAACGATGCGATCGCCATGATGGAAGGGTTGGCAAGCGATCGCGAAACCCAAGCATCTTTGGCACAATGGTTAGAACACAATTCTCAGATGGAGGAACGAACAGAATGGTAAAATTCTCTCGCCGTCATCTCTTGCAAGCCGCAGGAGCCACCTTAACTGCATGGGGACTCGATCGCTGGCAATTCGATCGCTATGGCAAAGTCTTGGCACAAAGTACCCCGCGCAAACTGGCCTTACTGGTGGGCATTAATCAATATGACCCCTCCACCGGGCCGTTATATGGTTGCGTCAACGATGCCATTCTGCAAGGCAATTTACTGGTTCACCGCTTCGGATTTAATCCGGCCGACATTCTCATCCTCGACGATGCCAAAGCCACGCGACAGGGCATTCTCGACGCGTTTGAAGAGCATTTAATCAAACAGGCCAAACCGGGGGATGTTGTCGTTTTTCATTACTCCGGTCACGGGTCTCTCATTCGCGATCCCGATCCCCTCTTTATTTTCAGAGTCACGGGAGAGGGTTTGAGTGGCAGTTTTGTCCCGGTGGATAGTCATTTACCCACCAACTATGCCGAGTCAGGGGGAACCGTCGCCGATATCATGGGGCATACCCTATTTTTGCTCATGTCTGCCCTCCAAACCGAGAATTTTACGGCAGTTCTCGATAGTTGCTATGCTGGAGCCGCCACCCGCAATATTCGCGTGCGATCGCGGGTGGGAGGCAACAAAATCAAAATTCATTCTCAAGAAAGAACCTATCAGGAGCGATGGTTGCGTAAATTTGGCTGGTCTCCCGAGGAATTTGTCAATCGCTATCGTCGGGGGGTGGCCAAGGGGGTCGTTTTCGCTTCAACTCGACCCGAGCAAACCGCCCTCGACCAACAGTTAAATGGCTTTGTTGCCGGAGCATTTACCTATCGCCTCACTCAATATCTCTGGCAAAATAATAGTACGCCCAACGCGGCGATCGCGAGCCTTGCCCGGCAAATGAGGGAGGAGTTGCACAAGATTCACCCGCAACAACCTATCCTTGAAGTCGAACCGGGGAAACATTACGGAGATGACCCAATATTTTTTAGTGAAAATCCGCGATCGCTGGCTCGAGCAGTCGTTCTCAAAAAGGACGGCGATCGGGTTACCGTGCTTTTAGGAGGCATCGATCCGGGGTCGGTGAACTCGGGGATGCAATTCACGGCGATCGATGGAAGGGGACGGGTCACTCTCGGGCAACGGCAACAATTCTGGGCTGAGGGACGAGCAACGGGTAACATTGAAGTTGGAACTTTGTTGCAGGTTGAATAGGGACTTTGAGGCGCGATCGCTTTTCTCTCAAACGAACATTAAATTAAGCGATCGCATTCTCTCAATGCCTCTATCGTCAGGCTTTACACCCTTTCATTAAGTGCAGCTTTACATAGAATTGGGATACGTCCCGTTAAAAGCCTTTTCTTGCATTATCTCTAAAATCGTTAGCTGATTTTTCCCATTACCGCCTTCAAGGCTTCTCTTCCGTCTTTCTAAGACGACAAGTCTATAGCCATCAAAAGTTTCTCTTTCCCAACGTTCAGTTAATTCCTTGAAGATTGTCTGATTTAGAAAATTCCCATTGCTAAGAGCAAGAGTCTCATAGGGACGCAAGCTATTAATGATTTTGTGGAGGAGAGAATCTAAAAAGTGGGTATTGTATTTCAGCGCATTGACTAACGCGTTTGTAAAGTTTAAAACCACTTGACTGCATGCAGTTTCTTTGAGGATGAGATTGTCGTTCCTATCGAGATCTTTAAGACAAAGAACTCCTTTCAAAAAGGAAAGACTGGCTAAATGGCCAAAGTAACCATAGTCAGTCATCAATTTTTCAATTCTTTCTGCAGCTTGACGGAATTCTTTTATTTCGTTTCTATAACAATGAACTTGACAAATGCTCAGGCTCAGTTTGGATTGTCCAAAGAAAGAACCATAGTCTTCCATATGCCTTAGACCCTCCACAAAAGAGTCTAGAGCTTCCTGATAAAGTCCTTGACCGAACAACGCTCTACCTTTAGTATCGAGAATCCATCCAAGACCAAACTTATCTTCGATTTCTTCCCTCAAATTTAAACTTTCATTTGCCAGATTTAGTGCCAATTGCCAATTTTCTTGCTGACAATAGATTTCAGCACGACCTCCAGTTATCATAGCCTGCCAAAACTTATCCTCTGGGTAAGATTGACATATCATCTCGATTTCGTTGTAATATGTCAAAGCTTGTCTATAATCACCCCGATCTAAGGCTACATCAGCTAATCCAATAAGCGGCCAAGGTCGTTCTTGGAATCTTGGTTGACCCTGCTGAAAAATCTTAATACTTTGATTGAATATAGCTTCTGCTTCATTGATCTGCCCTATATCTACCAATAATTTTGCATAATTCATTAGAGAGTTTGCCTTTTCGTAATAAAGCTGAAGCTTGTCAAAAGTTTCTAGGCTTGAACGGATTAACGATTGAGATTCCCTAAACCTACCTTGCATCCTACAGGAAATACTGAGTTCTCTTTCAGCTTGTGCTATAACATTTTCGATGCCAACTCCCAGTTTCTTCGCTTTCTGAAAATATTGTTCTCCTTTTCCCTCGGTTCTTTGGTGCAATATTCCTAGCCAGATTAAGATTCTGGCTGTTCCAGCAGCATCATCAGGAGTCGCCGAGCGCAGTTTCAAGCACTCTTGGTAAAACCGTTCTGCCTTCTCAGTTCCAGTATTTTCCTGCAAGCTATAATACCAATAGATACTGGCAAGGTTTTCCAGAACGTTAATTCTTAATTCTCTATCCAAGGTAGCATCATCGTTTAGTTTTTCCAGAACGTTACGAGCTTTTAGAATGCCGACTGGCTGCCCGGGAGTTTCCCCCATATAGATAGCCATTCGACCTTTATAATATTGAATCCATTGCTGAGTCTTGTCTGTCACCTGATAGTTATTAAGCTCATTGAGAAGTGCTTGACAAAAATCAAACTGACGTTTGCTAAAGTAGTTTTCAAAAATCTGTCTAAAATAAAGAATACCCTGTTTTTCAGAAATTTGAAATAGGTGATAAATACGCTCTAAAGCAAAACGCTGCCTATCGTCAATATTATCTGGATTTTCTTGTTCAAGTCGTTGTAACTGCTGCTCGTAATATTGAGCTGCTTTTTGATGAAGTTCTTGATAGTGCTGGGGGGTGTCGATTCTAAGCTTGTCAATCATTATTTTACGTAGGGAATCGTGCATGGCATATCCCCCAAATTGCGAGCGAATAAAGGAAAAATGACGTACTTTGTCATAGAATTTATCCACATAGCTCGAAGAAGCTAAAAAAGCCAGTAACTCTTTGTTGAACTGTCGAACTATAGCTGCTGCATCTATAACGCTGCTTAGTTC
>JBFRWJ010000710.1:0-12087 GCA_051439525.1 Spirulina sp.
CCGCGACGCTCTAAGGGAACGAGAGATTGAATGGATTTGCGAGCGGATTCGTCAACAGTCAATTGGGTGAGTTTAGAAAGGGAAAAGCCGCCGATCCCGCCAAAAGCGCCTGGAAAAATAATCATACCAATTGAAGCAATGAATTGAGCTGAGGGCAAAAGGAAAAAACTATTTTTTAGCGAGAGAAATTCGAGAACGCGACTGGTTAAAAAGGCTTGTACGAACCAAGCCGCCGCGATCAGCCCCAAACGATAAAGGCTATAAAATCTTTGATAGCCGTACAGATCGGGAAACGTGTTATTGGAGACCACCAAAAACCGAAACTCAAAAATCGTCAAACAGATATTAATGGCAATAATCGCGATCGTAAGATAGCGAAAGGATAACACCTCGCGCACGAATCCTCCCCCTTCCGTTAAGGTTTCCAAAAGATTTTCGGGTTTGCGTCGGTTGGGTCGCAGGGGAAGATAACTCAAGCCAACTTGCAAAACCGCATAAGCGCTTAAATAAATTAATACATTAAACAGAAGTAATTCTTCAACCTGCAAGCCAAAATTCTGAACGAGAGTGGGAAAAATTGCCGCGATCGCCAAGCCAATAATTTGTCCGGCAAAGTTTCCCGTGGCAATAATGGGAAATAATCGTTTGGCTTGCGCTAAGGTTAACAGATCGTTGGCTAAAATCCAAAATACGAGGGGAAAGAAGAGTAATTGTTGTTCCGCCAGTAAATATAACAAGGTATAGTTAATCCCCCTCGGCACTTTAAAAGCAAACATCAAGCGTAAAATCAGCAGCAGTATGCCATAAACAAAACACATCCCCCCCATGAGACTGCGACGATTGAAGCGATCGACAAAGAGAGATTTCACTCCCGTCAAAGCAATGGTTAACCCCATATCCACCAACCAAACCAGCAAAATGCGATTGGCTCCGACGGTACTCAAAAAACCGCTCACGGCAACGACATCAGAAATTTGTCGGGCGAGGGAGTTACTGAACAATAAAAAACCCAAAATAAAGACGAGTTGACTCTCTCCAGGTTGCAGGCGAAAAATACGGCTTAAGAATGCCTTCATAAATGCTATCGGGGTAAGGAAGTCAATAACTGAAGTAGGAGTGCTTTTTGTAGATGCAGGCGATTTTCTCCTTGTTGAAAGAGGCGAGCGCGATCGCCATCGGCAACGGCATTGGCGATCTCTTGTTCGCGATTGACGGGCATGCAGTGCATGACGATGGCACGATCGGGAGTCGCCTCGAGCAGGCGATCGTTAATCTGATAGGGGGCGAGAATGCGCCCGCGATGTCCGGCTTCAACTTCGTCGGTTTTTCCCCGGGAGATCCAAACATCGGTATAGAGGGCATCGGCGTTTTGAACGGCAACTCGGGGGTCGTCAATACGCTCCACGACGGTTTCTCCGGCAAGGGAGCGAGCGATCTCGAGACTGTCTTCATCGAGACTATAGGCCGCGGGACTGCTAATAATCAAACGAAACCCCAATTTCGCTGCCGCAAACAAGAGCGATCGCGCGACATCTTGATTGCTGCGGCCGAGATAGACGACTTCGAGACCTTCTAACTGGCCAAACTCTTCATAGAGGGTGAGAGCATCGGCTAGAGCTTGACAGGGATGATTGTATGCCGTCAGTCCATTAATAATGGGAATGGGCGACCATTGCGCCAATTCTTGCAATTTTTGATAATCGTTGACCCGCGCGGCGATCCCCTGCACATAATTTCCCAAGGTGCGAGCGATATCCGGAATAGATTCGCGCTCTCCCCAACCCATTTCTTTCCCGTGCAAGTACAGGGAATCGCCTCCTAACTGTCTCATGGCAATTTCAAAACTGACGCGAGTGCGTAAAGAGGGTCGCTCAAACACTAAAGCGAGGGTTTGGCCTCGCAATGCCGAGGAATTCTCTCCCAAGACGAATTCCTGTTTGAGCGCCAGAGCGCGATCGATGAGTTGAGTTAACGTTCCTGCCGACCAATCCAAAAGCGAGAGAAAATGTTGCATGAAACCCCGTTCTAATCTGTCTCTTGTTCCGTGAGTGCATCCCAAATCCGGGCATTTAACTTTCTCCCTTGTTTGGGGGTCAAATAAGGGTGATAGTAAACTTTTCCATTGCGTTCGATTTGTTTGAGCAATCCTTTGGCTAACAGATCTTCCAAAAGAGAACGGACGGTTTCCGGCGCGAGATCGGCTTGTTGTAAAATTTGGTCGAAGGTACTCGATCGCTGACGCAGGGTCGATTTAAAGAGATGGCGTTCGGCTTCGGGAAGATCGAGGAGATCGAGGAGGCTCAACCTCGTGCCTGTCGGTCGGTCTGAGATCGGGACATGTTTCTGTCCGGTCTCGGTTAAAATTTGCCTGACGATCTGATGAAATTCTGAGGCATGGGGGGCATTGCGATCGCACAAGGCAAAAGGATTTGGCGTTTTATTGTAGGCTGACATCTCATCGATCCGGGGCAACACTTCAACAATCTTCGTATCGTAAGCGAGAGCGACTTGTTCTTTGAGCCAACCGCGATCGACGTCCGTGGGAACTTGATTGACCAATAACAAAGTGTGGGGAATATCGAGTCGTTTGGCCACGTCAAGGGTTACGGCAGTTCCTTGAAAGTCAGCGCGTTCTAGCCCGAGGAGCAAACAGAGAAGGTCGCATAAAGCCAGCAGGGGTAAATTCGTTTCGTTCAACCCCGGATAAAGGTCGAGAAAAAGGTAGTCAAGCGCGAAATCGGCGATAATTTTGTCGAGGAGGTTGCTGAGGATTTTAATCTCAGAAAATTCCGGACAATTTCCTCGTCCTTGTCTCGATAGATCGTGGGAAAACAGGTAAATCCTTCCTCTTTTTTCTTCTCCGACTGTTTCTTCCCCGACTGTTTCTTCTCCGATAATGCGAGTAACATCCTTCTCCTTCACTTCTCCTGCAATCTCTGCCAAAGTTGCTCGTCCTTGGATGTAATCCCCAAAGTGCTGTGATTTTTGCAGAGCGAAATAGGAGTAAATGCCAGATAATCGCTCTCGAGGGGCGCGATCGCGATCTAGCTCGACATCCGCATCGATCGCGCCGACTCGATAGCCTTCTCGGGCGATGGAAACGGCGAGATTGGCAATTAAGCTCGATTTTCCCGTTCCGTGACGAAAGGAATGAACGGCAACGATCTGAGGCATGATGACAAGATGGGGGATGGAGTCGTCACGCTTATCATAGTGCAAAAGTTGGTTGTTTGTTATTTGTTATTTGTTATTGGTTGTTTGTTATTGGTTGTTGGACTCAAATTCCCAATTCCCCAACTGGTGAGGTGGTGACTGCCTACCTATTCCCCGAGAAGATGTAACCGATACCGAGACGAGCGCCGATTTCCGTTTGTTCGCCGAAAAAACCCGCACTGAAATTGCTGTAGATTGCAACGCGATCGCTGACGCGAAAATCAATTCCTGCGGTGGCGAGGGGGGCAACATTATTATTTAATTCCATGTCTCTCGTGGAAAAGGTCAGCCCGCCGCCAATGAAGGGATGGACGATGGAGGGTTCAAAGGGATCGCCACTTTGAATATTAATATCGTAGGTCAGAGGCAGTAAAAATGTCGTACTATCTCCGATTAAAACTGCCGGACGCACGGAGAGGTAATTGGTTAAAGCAATTTTGCCATCAATCGCCACAGAACCTTTCCCTAAATCCGTGAGGCCATTATTGGACAAGCCCAGATTACCTCCCAAACCTAAATAGCTCCAAGGGGGATTAATGTAGCGCCGTCTCACGGTGGTCGTTTGGGCAATGGAAGCGGGTTGAGTTTTTAAATGGGTTGTTACCGAAGTTCCGCGCGATCGCGCCTTTGGCGATCGTGTATCGGGGCGGGAACTTTCTCGCGAGATGACTTTGCGATTGGGTTTGGGGAGAATTTTGGTGCGATCGGGGGGTTGCGCGATCCGGGGTAATGGGGTGAGGCGACGAGAAGGGGTGGGACTCTCGGGAGCGATCGCGTTTTCCCGAGATTCGCCGACTCGGGGAAGTGGGGGAAGGGCTGGCAATCTGCGGGAAGTGCGCCTTGCCGCGTTGGCAGGAGTGTCAGGTTGAGAAACGGTTTTTTCCGTTTTTGCCTGACTGGGTAAGGAACTGAGGATGAGGGTTAAAGCCACGAGGCCAAAGGAAATCCAACGGTGCTGGTCGGCAAATTTTTTCACGATCGCTCCTCACAAGTTCTGGGACGGACAAATAAAAATATTTTTGTCTCTATAGAGTTTACCGAAAAATGTTGATTTTTATCCCCATCGGCCCCAATAAGGCCGACCTTTCCCAAAAACCCCCACCACGACACCAATGAACCCCCCTTGAGAGAGTTGAACGAGTTGTAAGGGGATCGGGAGCAGGGTTTTGATTAATAACCCTCCCAACAGGCAGAGCACTAAAGCCCACAAACGGGGAGTATTGAGGTAGATCCCATTCGGCCAGCGCTCGCACAAGGTGACGCCCAATGCGCCGAAACCCACGCCAGCAATCAGAGGGAGGAGAGACAGGACTGAGAAAATCAGAGGATTGGCCGGATCGAAGAGGCGATTGAGAGAAGTATCGTATGTGAAGGCAACCCATAGCAATAGGTCGATCGCCAAGGCGATCGCTGTCGCCGTCCCGGCAATCTTCGTCAGCAATGTCCAAGGTTGTTGCTTGAAACCGCGCCAATAATCGCTCATGGAAGAATTTCCTCTCCTCGAAATTGCGTCAACTTTAGCCCATCATATCTCGCGCGATCGCTTTCCCCAAACGCGATCGAATCCAGAGAATAATTCAAAGTGGGAGTTTTTATAATTATCTTTTATTTGATAACAAAAATTCTCTTAATAACAGCGATCGCCAATTTTTTCCCATTGCGATCGCCTTCACATAAACCCCTTGCCATCTCCTAACGAATTCGCGGAAAACTGGGCAGATCCACCGAGGCTAAAGACTTGTGTTTTTTCGGAGAAGGGGCATGAAGCGTCGGTGCGGGGGCGGGAGGAGGAGAGGGGAAACGCGCCATCGCGCCTGTAGATGGGCGATCGATTCCCTTGCCTTTGCGAAAATCTGGGAGGGAAACATTCAGCCCGATCTTGGGCGGTTGGTTGGGCGGTTTGGCCAGATTTGGAGAACTGGGAAGAGTGACTTCCGGTAAAGATTGAGGAGGTTCTTGGGGTTCTAATTCTCGTTCTTGTGGGGGTTGACTCATCGTCCGCTTAACCCAACTGGGAGGTTCTCCAATTTCCGATTGCTGATTCCTAAACTGTAACGACCAAGGTTGAATCGGTTTGGGTTTGTAAGAACCCGAAAAATTAGGCGGCGTTGGCGGAGCGGGAGAAAGCATTTCTGGGGTTCGAGTTGGCGAAGGTTGGGGGCTAGGAGGGGGAAATCCCGGGAAAGCCTCCGACTCATCAAATCCCTTGGCTGAAGAAGATGACGGCGGCAAACTTAAATACTTATCCAACGCAGTTTTAAATTGTTGGGTGTATTGTTGCTGGCGACTGAGGCGATCGCGCAATTGCTGAGAATTATCTGAGGCTTGGACGAGTAACTGAGATTGTTCCTCATAACGCTGCCGTACTAAAGCACATTCCCGTTCCAGTTGCACGATATGGGTTTGAGCCACCTCGAGCTGAGAAGTGAGAGTTTCGATCAAAGAGTGCTGGCGTTGGGCGACATGATGAGAAGCCTCCAACTCTTGAAACAATAATTCGATCTGAGCTTGTGCTTCGAGCAATTCCGGATCGGGTTTAGAGGAGGGGAGAGAATTCTGACGCGCTCGTCGCCGTTCGGTTTCCAAATCTTCTCGCGTTTGTGTTAAAGCCTGTTCTAACGTTGCCACTTTTTTGAGCAATTCGCGATTGCGCTGGCGTAATTTCCGTGCCAACGTAAACCAATCTGCCTCGTTAACCGTATGGGGATTATTAGTAAAAATTTCTTCAGAAGCGGGAAGTTGCTCGAACACCCGCGAAGCTTGGGATTCTCCCAAGGAAGATGGGGGAGATGAGATCTCGCTGCTGTGAGTGGAAAAGGAGTCGCTGGCAAAAGATTCATCGGCAGAAGATTCAGTTCCTGAATTTTCTGCCGGCGTGGATTGATTCTTATTGACTTCACTCATACGTCTAGTTGACCACCGTTTTCTGAACAGCAAGAGTAGGAACGATCGCCATTGAGAAAATTGCGTCAAGAGGCAATCATTAACGAATGACTCGGGTATTCCTCTATCAAGGATAATGCAAAAAGGGCAATCGGACTCGGGAATAATTGCTCATTGCTCATTGCTCATTGTTCATGGTTCTTGGCGTTTTCCTTCGAGGAGCAAGCGCCGTTCCGCCCGAGCGATCGCTTTGTAAGTGGGTTCGACGGCTTCCAATTCCACAGAAATCGCCGTAATGCCCCACTCGATGAGGCGATCGATGAGTTGGGGAGAGCGGACGACGGCTTGACCGCACAAGGAACAGGGAATCCCCTCCTGTCTGGCCCTGCGGATCAACATTTCTAGGGCAGCCGCAACGGCAGGATGAGACTCATTATAAAATTGCCCGAGCTGGGGATGTTCCCGATCCGTTCCCAACAAAAGCTGGATAAAATCGTTCGTTCCGATCGCGATCCCTCGAACCCCCGCTCGCACGTATTCGGGGAGCAACCAGATCACCGAAGGCACTTCTGCCATAATCCAGAGTTGAAAAGACGACCATTGCAAAAGTCCCGCGTCCTCAACCTGCCTGCGGGCGGCCAGAAATTCTTCAAGACTGCGAACAAACGGTAAAATCAGATGCAGGTTCTCCCACTTTTCTCGCACTTGCTTCAACGCGGCCAATTCTGCCTCAAAGAGAGCGGGAGCAATGCGATAGGTATGAGTTCCCCGCACCCCCATTAAAGGATTGAGGGCGGGAGGAGGAGATGGATCCAAAAGGGGAAATTCTGGCGATCGCCAATCCGTCGAACGATAAAAAATCGGGCGCGGTGCAAAAAGTTCTGCTAACTGGTACAAGCGTTGAGCCAATTCAGAAATTAATTCTTGTTGATGGCGCAACCACCACGTTAAGGGCTGAGATTGCAATAATCCCAACATCATCAACTCAGAGCGTACCAATCCCACCCCATCCACCGGAAGACCGGAAGCGCGCTGGAAAGAACTGGGTTGACTGAGATTAACCAATAACTGCGTGGCAATAAAAGGACGTTCGGAAGGATTAATTTCCCCTACTCCCCTCTCTTCCCGAACAGGTGACTGGTGACTCTTCGGCAAGCTCAGAGCATCGCTGGTGACTGGTGACTGATAATTGTTCTCTCCCTCTGCCGAATAAATTTTCCCTTGGGTTCCATCGATGAGAACCAATTCCCCTGTTTCGAGTAATTGAGTGGCATCAATCGCCCCAACCAATGCCGGAATACCCAATTCACGGGCCAGAATTGCCCCGTGACTGGTGAGATTGCCTTGCTCGATCGCTAATCCTGCCGCCCCATCGAGTAAGGGAAACCAAGACGATTCAAGGGTTTTCGCGACCAATATTTCCCCAACCGGAATGTTTTGATTCGCGTCATCCGGAGAACCCAGCACGCGCACCGGAGCGATCGCTCGTCCTGGAGAGGCGCTCACTCCCGTGACGAGGGGCAGTGAATGGGGAGGAGCGATCGCGGCAGAGACTTCCTCTTCCTCGTCCCACTGCACTAGATAGAGTTGCGTGCTGGTTTTTCCTCGAGAGAGAACCCATTCCCAAGAGAAATTGTGGGTTTTTGCCGATTGTATTTTTTGCGCGAGGGTGATGATTTGCGCAAGGGTTTCTCGATCTAAAACCTCGTTGTCTTGTTCGTCTTCGGGAAGGGTTCGGTATTCCAAGCAGTTTGCTGTCATGGCTTTTTTGGCAATCTGACAGGTGCGGGTTTGGCGTCCCGAACGCTTGACCTCTATGCTCCCCGTGGCTGGATTGACGAGATAGTTTGCCAGTTGTGCCTCTCCTTGCGTCCAAGTGTAACCCAGTCCCTGAGTGGCTTCAATGTGCCATTGCGTTCGGGTAGCGATGACTCTGCCCGAGGCGATCGCGTCTTCGAGGGGTTGCACTAAAACTGCCATTTGAATGCGTTCGAGGTCGATACCCGCACGCTGCCAATAGAATAAACTCTTGGCTCGGAAAAGTTCGCTCCACAGTTGTTTGAGGGCGTTCTCAAAATACCGAGGCTCGCACCAACAGGGTTGCGATCGCAAAATTCCCCGGATGGGATGGTGCGAGTCTCGGGAAATGGCCAGGGAAGGACGCAAAATTAAGGCTCGCGTTGAGAATTGGCGAGCGGCAACGAGGAATTCCTCGAGCCATGGCTCGGGTAACGAGATTGTTTGGATATCTTGACAAATGTTGCGAGTCAATCTTTGCAGGGCGCGATAGTCTCGGGTATCAATATGGAGAGAAGAGCCGGACAAATCCGTCAAGATGGGTTTTGACTCTCCCGGAATGGCTAAAAATTGCTGCCATGTTGGGGTCGCGATTGCAAATCCGGGAGGAATGGCATGTCCTTGTTGAAGCAATTGACTCAACACAAAGGCTTTTTCCCCGACGAGAGCGCGTTGGGAAGGTTGAATGCGATCGAGCCATAAAAGATCGGGCATGGGAGCAGTTAACAGTTATCAGTTATCAGTTAACAGTTATCAGTTAGGATTTCTTCGCAAAATTCGAGGAGTCGGTTTAAGCCCCAAAACTCATCTTCTCGAGTCGTTCCCGAGGAAATATGAGAAACGTGACCGCCTTGTGGGGTCAAGAGGAGATGAGCATTGGGATTTTGGCTGGCGCGCCGTTGAATTTCTGGGACTAAAGTCGGCTCGAATAGTGGATCGTCGGCAGCATAAACCAAAAGATAGGGAAATTGTAGTTTTTCTAATAAATAGAGACCGCTTGTTTGATAATAATAATCTTCAACTGTTTTAAAGCCATAGTAGTCGATCACCATTTCGCGATCGAAAGTGCGAATGGACTCAACTCGCTCGATCGCTCCCGGTTTGACGCTTTCGGGAAAGCGATCGCCCCGCAGTTTGGCTGCTTGATACAATTCTCGCGTTAAAACGCCTTCGATGATTCGCCCGATGGGACTTTGCACTAAATAGGTCAAAGAGCGATCGGATTCTAAATTGGGCGATAAAACGGCTGCAGTGCGAATGTAAGGACATTTTTCTTCCCCTGCTGCTTTTAACCCCCACAAGGACAGTTGTCCCCCCAAGGAAAAACCCGTTAGGGCAACATGGGGGGGACATCCCAACTGCACCAACTGTTCTGCCAGTTTGACCAAGTCAAACCCTTCATGCCAACCATCGGAACTCGGAACCGGAGACAGTTCCGCACTTTTACCATGCGATCGCCAATCGTAAACCAAAACCGCCCAACCTCGGGCGTAGGCTTTGCGGGCGAGGGTGCGGGCATACCAAGCCGTTCGTAGGTCTCCGGTAATGCCATAGGTCATAATCATCGTTCCCCGCGCCCGGGGCGGACAACTCCACAATCCCCATAAGGGGACGTCTTGAAAACCTCGGAAGCAATGTTCTTGCCAAGGAATGGGGGGGAATTTGGCCAACCACGGCGATCGCTCTTCCTGCTTTTGCCAAATTTGCCCATAGAAATAGGTCGTAAAGATTGTTTGTACTAATCCATGGCGTAAATACCACCGTGGATAGTAGGGGATCGCCAATGCCATTGTTGGGGAGTCTCCAAGGATCTTTGTTAAGAAATCATAAAATAACTTGGCAAATTTCTGAAATCCGAGCAAAAAACTGCCATGGAAGAAGGAGAGGATGGGGAATTACCCCTTATACTTATAATCAATACAGAAAACTTTACTTTCTGCTTGCAGTTCTTATTAAACCGCAACAGATTTTAAAATTATCCCATAGCCCTAGTTCTCTAGCCATGCCCCGAATACTGGTCATTGACGACGATCCCGCAATTTCAGAATTGGTTTCCATCAACTTAGAGATGGCTGGATACGATGTGAATCTGGCTAGCGATGGTGTCAAAGGTCAAGCCCTAGCCGTTCAACTACAGCCAGACTTGATTATGTTGGATTTAATGCTGCCCAAAGTTGATGGTTTTACAGTCTGCCAGCGATTGCGACGGGACGATCGCACTGCGGATATTCCCGTTCTCATGCTCACGGCACTGGATCAAACCGCCGATAAAGTGGGAGGATTTAATGCGGGTGCCGATGATTACATGACCAAACCCTTTGAACTCGAAGAAATGTTGGCTAGAGTTCGCGCCCTATTAAGACGCACCGATCGCATTCCCCAAGCGGCAAAACATTCAGAAATTCTCAGTTATGGACCCCTGACCCTGATCCCCGAGCGGTTTGAGGCCAATTGGTTTGACAAGACAGTCAAGTTAACGCATTTGGAATTTGAACTGTTGCATTGTTTATTGCAACGTCACGGTCAAACCGTTTCTCCCAGCGAAATTCTCAAGGAAGTTTGGGGCTACGATCCCGATGACGATATCGAAACCATTCGCGTTCACATTCGCCATTTGAGAACAAAACTCGAACCGGATCCCCGTCATCCCAAATACATTAAAACCGTTTATGGGGCGGGTTACTGCTTGGAGTTACCCGGCAGCGAGCGGCAGAATATAGCAGAGAATTCGGCAACAGCATAATTGCTTGCTACTTTCTGTTAATCCGCCTTTGCCAACTGCCTACTCAAACCATGCTTGCATCCCCTCGGAAGGTTCAACTCGTTCCAAGATTCTGGTAATGCGATTTTCCCAAGAATATTCTTGAACCGACTCGGGGGGATGAATGGATTCAATTTGCCACTGGGGATATCTTTCTAAAGTTTGTCGCAATGCTCGGGCGAAGTCATCAGGGCGATCGGGTTCGCACCAAGCCGCGATTAATGGAGAAGAAGTAAATTCTTGCAATGAAGAAATGCGCGTTGAAACAATGGGTTTTCCGGCGGCAATGTAATCAAACAGTTTCAACGGTGAAGTCCAACTGGCGGCTTCTCCAGATAAGTGAGGATAGAGGAGAGCGTCCGAGGCTTGTAATAAACTGGCTAATTGCTCTTGTGGTAAGAAACCCAAGAGAATAACATTGTCGATCTGACGTGCTCGGATTTTTTCTTGGTATTCTTGAATGCGGCTATCCGGACCTCCGGCAAGCGCAAATAAAACTTCGGGTTGACTCGGGGCAATTTCTAAAAGAAGATCGATGCCTTTAAAGGTTGCTAATGCGCCAGCATAAGCGACTAAATAGCGGTATTTTTCCCCTAACAAACGCTTGCGCCACGCGATTGCTGCTTTGGGTTTTCTCTCGAAGAAAGATTGATTATAGCCATTGTGAAGTTTAATGACCTTATCCGGAGGCATTCCATTCTCCAGCAAATTATCGAGGACGAGATCGGCGATCGTGACCGCAATTTTAAAAAAAGGACTATTAATAATTTCCGGTTCGTATTGCTTCTTTTCGAGGTGATGTTTTTCATAGATAGCAGGAATACAATTTTTGACGGCAGCTTTAACAAAATTCCAATCTCGAGAGTGAACCAGTCCCACTTGACGGCGCAGTTGAAAAGGCAAATAATATTTACACGCAATAGTGCTAGAACTGGTCCATTTTCCCTTAATACGATCGCTAAATGGGGGGATGGGTAAGGGTAAAACTTGGAGTTTATCTTGGAGATTGTAATACTTGCTTAATGCTTCATCGGCAGATCGAGGCTGAAAGGAGAGTAAATGGGGTAAGGGATTCAAAAAGTGCCAGCCTCTCTCAAAATGGACGAGAACTGTAGGATAGCCCAAATTCGCCGCGGCATTAGCACAATTTGTAACTTGAACTAAATGAGCTTCAGGTTTGGGAAGCGTTTCGCCAACGAAGAAAATATAGTATTTACTCATTAAGTATTATCTGGAGATCATGAATCAGTGAGGAGGGGGGGGCGATCTCGGCTTGAGGATGTCAAAATTGTTGTAATCGGCTCTACCGAATCAGGTCTGTTAAAAAACACTGAAACGCTTGTGTATCAAGGCTTTTGGCGTTTGGACAATGAGATTTAACAGGCTAGGTTCGGTAGACCCTTTTAATTTAGAACAAGCCTAAGGTTAAAGAC
>JBFRWJ010000711.1:0-3290 GCA_051439525.1 Spirulina sp.
ATATTTTTTATTTGCGGTCTTTTGTATTTGCCTAATGCTATCCCCAATAACAACTCGACCTGTTGATAAGGGATAATTGATAATCGATCGTAGCTTTCCTCCCCAAAATATTATGCGAGATGTTAACCTGACCTCCTATCCTTATCCTTCCTCCAGAACGGTCATGATGGGCAAGCGGGGAGCTGTAGCTACCAGTCAACCCCTTGCCAGTTTGGCCGGGATGGAAATGCTGTTAGCGGGAGGAAATGCCGTTGATGCTGCTGTGGCTATGGCGATCGCCCTCACGGTTGTGGAACCGACATCCAATGGCATTGGCGGCGATCTGTTTGCACTGGTTTGGGACGGAAAACTCCACGGACTTAATGCCTCGGGGAAAAGTCCCCTGCGACTCACGCCCGATCGCTTTGACGGCATGAATACCATACCGGATGTGGGTTGGTTGACTGTCACCATTCCGGGAGCGGTATCGGGATGGAAAAAACTGTGGAAGCGTTGGGGCAGATTGGCATTCGAGCATTTATTCGAGCCCGCCGTGCGCTATGCTGAGGAAGGATACCCCGTCTCGCCGCGAACGGCCTTGGCCTGGCAGCAAGCAGAACGCAAATACCTACCCCTCACCGCCCCAGAATACCGCGCTTTTCAAAATACGTTTTTTCGCCACAACCGCGCCCCAAAAGCCGGAGAAACATGGCAAAGCGATGCCCACGGCTATACGTTGAGGAGTATTGCCAAACACGGCGATGAAAAATTTTATCGGGGAGAAATGGCCGAACAAATCGCCCATTTTGCCGCCGATACCGGAGGTGTTTTAAATTTAGGGGATTTAATTGCTCACGAGGCGGAGTGGGTGGATCCCATTCAAACCACTTATCGCGATGTCACGGTCTGGGAAATGCCTCCCAATACCCAAGGGTTGGGGGCGTTGATGGCGTTAAATATTTTAGAGGGGTTCGAGTTGGGTCAGTTTCCTCGAGACTCTGCAGACAGCTATCACTTACAAATTGAAGCGATGAAATTGGCCTTTGCAGATATCCATCGCCACGTCAGCGATCGCCATTTTATGCAAATGCCTATTGATGCTTTGCTGGCCAAAGAATATGCCGATCGGCGGCGGGAAGAGATCGGCGATCGCGCTTTAGCTTGTGCCCAACCGGGGTTTCCCCAAGGAGGGACCGTTTACCTGTGCGCGGCGGATGGGGATTTAATGGTGTCTCTCATTCAATCCAATTATAACGGGTTTGGGAGCGGTCTTCTCGTTCCCGACACGGGCATTGCCCTGCACAACCGAGGGAGTGCGTTTACGTTAGAACCGGATCATCCCAACCGAGTCGGGCCGCGCAAACGTCCGTTTCACACGATTATTCCCGGTTTTTTGACCAAGGACGGTAAGCCTTTGGGCTCCTTTGGCGTGATGGGGGCGCAAATGCAGCCCCAAGGTCACATACAATTCATTACCAATCTCGTTGATTACGGCATGAATCCTCAAGCGGCTTTAGATGCACCGAGATGGCGCTTTTTACGGGAAAATCATGTCATTTTAGAGTCGGGGGTTCCTTCAGAAGTTGCGGCAGAATTGGAACGTAAAGGACATCAAATTGCCATCACCCAAAATGCCCGGATTTTTGGCAAAGGTCAAGCGATTTTAAAGGAAGACGATGTTTTAATTGCCGCCTCCGAACCTCGGGGAGATGGTTGCGCGATCGCTTATTAATTGCTAACTGCTAACGGTTCACTGCTAACGGTTCACTGCTAACCGTTCACTGCTAACCGTTCACTGCTAACCGTTCACTGTAAAAACTGGGGTGCTAGGATTCGAACCCAGGAATGGCGAGACCAAAACCCGCTGCCTTACCACTTGGCGACACCCCATTGGTTTGACGTTTATCATGATAGCAGCTTTTTTTAAATTTGTGTCAAATTTTTTCAAATTGGTTCGTTCCCTAATTCTGTGACGACTGGATAAGTGTCCCGCGATCGGCAACTCCGAGATTTTTCCATCGGTCTAAGAAAACAAATAGAGGGCAAAAGGCTCAAACCTAGATTGAGCAAGGAGTTTCCCAATTGCGAATGGGTATGGCACGCTCTCGAGTCCGATTCCTCAGCCTCACCCCGTCAGCTTTCAGCCACTTTACTTCTATTATACTTTCCCCAGAGTGACAAAACAAGTTTAAAAGAGTTTTTTCGGTGGGAGTAAGTTCTTTTAAATCCCGATGCCATTCTGGGAAAAAGTCATCTTTTTCCGTCCGCGTTACAGCAAACTCGCTGTGGAGTTGAGCAAACGTTTTGCGCTCTATCGCTAAAGATCGTATCATATTTTCTCCCTATTTCTCTAGGATTCTAAACGCTTTTGCCATTCGCGATCGCCTTTCTCTATATTCGCTAATTCTTGGTCGATTAAATCGGTTTCTGTAGAATAACTTAAATCTCCCGCATCAATAATATGCTCCCGAGCGAATTGACGGGCATAATCGAGTTTGTGCAATAGGCTTTCATCTGCTTGTTTTAATGCTTGCGTCCGTTGAATGCGTGTCTCGTTGCGTTGTTGAATGGTCTTATTTTGTTGTTGAATCCAGAAATAGCGAACCAAAGGAATGGCAAAAAAGGCAATGCCGTATCCCAATAACAGCCAATAAATCGAAGCAACAAAGACAACCAAGCCCCCAATTTGAGCGGCAATATCGCCCTGCATTAATGACCCTAATATTAATGCCCCGATTAAATTGACGCTACCTAACGCAATCGCTCCCATAATTTGACCGCTTCCTGCCATACTGAAACGATAGGAACGTTCTTGCAAAAAGCCAATGGTTTCTGAGGTTGCTTGTTGTTCTTTGGCACTCACTTGCAATTCCGGAAAATAGTAGATAATTTCCCCTTGGGGAGACACTTCTGGATAGCCGTTAAATCGCGAGAGAATGGGTAAAATATAACTTTCTTCATCGAGGGCGATCGCATCGATTTCATCGAGATAGGGGGCAATTTGTTGGGCAATAATCGCCCCCCCATTGTTGCGAATGACCCGTCCGATCGCTTGCCATCGTCGCTCTTCTCTGTCAATATTAGGATTGCCATCCCCGAACAAAAAGGAAAAGATCGCTTCTAAAAAGTTAAGTTCGCTCTTTTGCGAGGAAGACGAAGGCGATCGTCCCTGCCGTCGGGAATAGTCCGAATACCCGTAACTCGGGTTAAAAATCCAAAAAATATCCGACCAAAACCAAAAACGCGGGAAAAATAACAATCCACCACTGTTTCCCCAAGAACTCTTAGAACTCGAACTATCGCCTCCTCCA
>JBFRWJ010000712.1:0-5795 GCA_051439525.1 Spirulina sp.
GTTGGTTTGTTGGAGGAGAATGACAAATTCTTCGCCACCATAGCGAAAGATTGAATCTTGCATCCGGATATTATTTCTCATGCGCGTTGCGAGGAGTTGCAAAACGCGATCGCCGACGAGATGTCCGTGACTATCGTTCACGGATTTAAAATAATCTACATCTAAAATTGCCAAACTTAAAGAAGTATCTCTCGTTCTTGCTTTTTGGATTTGCCTCGGTAATTCCCATTCGAGAGCGCGACGATTGCTTAATTTTGTGAGAGAATCGGAGAGGGCAATAGAGGAGAGAAACTCATTTGTTTTCAGAAGTTCTCGATATTGCCGAACTTGACGATAAGCCACTTGAAGGTAAGCTGATAATAATCGCTGTTCGACTTCAAGACAATGGTTTTCGTAGGTCTCTAAACCCGATAATTTTAGATAAGCGTCGGCATCATTTTCAATCGCTTTGGCCGTATCGAGGAGATCTCGATAAGGTTCTCTAGGGAATCTATAGAGAGACGAACAAAACTCGATCGCGAGACAATAAACCCATCCAAAGGGATTCGTTTTCTTAATCTCGCTACACAATCCTGAAATTTCGAGAAGATTGGCTTCAACTAAGACAATATCCGGCTGTTCTCGAGTCACGCAAGCGATAATTTCTGCTTTTGATGCGGTTTCTACAACTGCTGCGATCGCGGTCTCGTATCGTTCGCGAAAAATTGTTGTAAAATTCTTGCTACCCATGAGTAAGACAGAGACATTCATATCAGTCTGTTGCTCTAAACGATCGCGTTTCTGGGGATACAGAGATGAAGACCGATCGGCTAAAGTTTTCTGATTTTTATAGGTTATAATCATCGCTCTTTTCCCACTCTAAATTTTTTTACAAAGGCAGAAACAATTTTTTCCGATTTGAATGCGCGATCGGGCTGAATCTTTACACGAACTTCAAGAAATACAGCGTGTTTTTGAAGTTTCGATAAATCTTTCAACCATGACAAAACTGAGAAACCTTAACCTAATCTAGATGATTAGTCTGGCGATCGGTTATCACGTCCTGTAAAAATGGGTATTATTTTTTTCGGGTTGCCTTCGGGCAGTCTTTTCTCTTGTTCGGATCGTTCTCAATCTTGTGTTACAAGAAAAAATGAGGTTTCAAGTTCCAACTTAAGCGATCGGAAATGTTAACTGTTCGCGGCTAACTGTTAACTGTTCGCTGAAAAGACTACCCAAAATATCTTAATTTTCAGTTTCGTGACCTGCTGCTGCGATCATTTCTGCGATCGCGGCTTTGGAAGCTGTTGTCTCCACTGTAACAATTTTATTCTCTAAATCGGCCTCGATCTTGGCTTCGGGCAAATTTGCTTGAATTTCGGTACTGATGGCTTTGACGCACCCATCACACATCATACTGGGAACTTTAATTTGAACGCTCATAGTTTATCTGACCTCTTTGGATTTAGGGATTTTCGCGATGTCGCGGAAAGGACGCAAGTAATATTCTATCATTCAAGCAAATAGTACAGAAAGCGATCGCGCATTTCTGTGTTTGGGAGCGAGATGACAATTGTATCTGAAAAAATTGACATTGTATCGAGCAATTATACCCAAACCATAGATATACTTAAGTAAAAATGAAAGGCTCGGGACGGGGCAATTGTTTGTGTTTACCATTTTAAAACGGCTGCCTCTTTCCCTTGTTCTCTGCGAATTTTACTGTCTTTTTCAAACCATTTGACAATCTGTTGGTGGGTTAATTCTTCAACTGAAATTTTGTAATCTTTAGCAATAAGTTTTAATAATCTCTGGGAAGAAATTGTTAGGCGAGTCAGGAATTTCTCGGAGGAGGAGAGCAATGCAGCGTCTACATCTGTGGATTCTTCGGAGGTCAAAAATTGAATTTCCGATTGTTGAGGGGTGGTCATTAAAATAATTGGGTTATACGTCTTTTTCTTATTTTGACAAAAAATTGTCGAAAATGGCCAAGGGGGGAGGTTGAACGTGTTGGAGACGGTATCGCCGGAGCGAACCGCGATCGCGTATCATAGCAGTGAAGAGTCAATCAAAACTCGCCCATTCGATTTCTCGACTTTTTCGCCTTTTTAGAGTCTTTGTACTTCTTGAGTTTCATGCGATCGCACCAAAATTCTCCCGATGAATTCGCTGAATTTGAATATCGAGGCTGGCAAAAAGCGGCTTGGTACTATCATATCTATTTTGGAGCTTTGGCTCAGCAAACGATTGACATTCTTTTGGATGTAGTGAAAGCCGAACCGGGTTGTAAAATTTTGGATGTGGCGACGGGCCCCGGTTATGTGGCAGCTTCTGCGAAAAAACGGCAATGTCAAGTTGTGGGATTGGATTTTTCTGAGGCGACGATCGCGATCGCCAAAGAACTCAATCCTACCCTTGAATTTGTCCGGGGAAATGCGGAAAATTTACCCTTTAATGAGGCTGAATTTGATGCGGTGGCGATGAATTTTGGCCTGTTACATTTCGCCGAACCCGAAAAGGCAGTGCGAGAGGCTTTTCGGGTCATTCGTCCGGGGGGATTCTTGGGGTTTACGATATGGCATAATTTGGCGCGATCGCGGGGTTTTAAGTTGCTTCGCGATGCCATAGAAGCTGAGGGAGATTTTTCCATTTGCCTGCCTCAAGGCCCTCAGTTATTTTACTACAGTAACCCCAATAATTGTATCGAACAAAACTGCATTGATGTCTTAACGCGAGCCGGATTTGTTCGTGCCAAGACGCAAGAAGTTTGCTTTGATTGGCAGCTTACAAATGCCGATGAATTACTCGCTGCTTTTGTCAAAGGTTCGGCACGCACGGGGGAATTTTTGCGCCGTCAACCCCCAGAATGTTTGGAGAAAATTCGCGAGGCAATTCGTCATTCTGTGACTCCCTATATTCGGGGCGATCGCTTGGTTTTGCCGATGGCTGCTCTCGTTGCTTCGGCAGAAAAATTTTGATAATTTATCGGGGGTGCGATCGCTTTCTGTCAAGATTTAAGTAGTCGGACACAAAGATTGTAAACTATGTAAAGAAGAGTAAAGAAGAGTTAACTTGCTTTCTTCTTACTTTTTTTTGGCGGCTTAAAATGAAATCTGTCTACTTCTCGTCCTTTCTCTACTCCTCGCTTTTCTATACTCTCTATTACTGCGATTACTAAATCGTATTCACATTCAAATGTTTGACCAGCTATTTCGTCTTCTTTTAATCTTTCCCATTCATTTTCTATTCGATTGAGATCGGGACTATAAGCAGGTAAGACAAATATATATAATCCTTGTTTTTCCCATTCTTTCTCTTTTTCTTTAACTATTTTACTTTGATGAATTGGTGCGCCATCTACCACTATTACTGTTATTTTCTTTGTCTTTTTCCATCTTTTTTCTGCCTTTTTCGCCTGCCAGTCCATCATTTTTATATATTCTTCACTCTTTATTGTTTTTAATGCCAATCCGTAATCAAATCCCACTCCTCTTTCCAAAAATCCACAGACATTTAATCTTTTTCCTTCTCTTGGTGCGCATTCCCTAGATGAGGAAACCTCATCGGGGTCGCACCGCTTCTTTTTTCCTTGTTCTATTTTCTTTTGTTCTCCTCTTTTTCCCCAGCCATATTGGACTGAAGACCACAAACTAAATCCTGATTCATCTGCATATTTTAAATATATTTCTCCGGCTGCCGCCGCTAATTCTAACATCTCCAAGTCAGCTCTCTTTCTTGCTCTTTCTGTCGGCTTCTGTTTGTTTTGTAACGATTTTCGGGTTCTCTTCCAGAGATATTCTTTTTTTTTAATATTCTTCGCATTTGTCTTTCACTTATTTTGATTTTTCTCTCTTTCTCTAAGATTTTACATAATTGTTTACTACTGTAACTTCTTTCTTCTTCTAGCTTTTCTTCAATTTTTTTCAGATCTTCTTCTTCCCATTTCTTTTTTCTTCCTGGACTTTTTTTCGCGGACAAACCTCCTAGACCTTTTTCTTTCCATCTGTGTATTGTTCGCCTTACTGTTGCTTTTGAACACTTCATATATTCAGCAATTTTATCCACTTTCCATCCCTTTGATGATAATCTCAAAACCTGCGCTCTCTCTTTTGTTTTTGGTGCTACACTTTCCGCTTTACTTAGTTCCCATAATGTTCTATCTTCGGCTGAGTTCAAAAATACTCTTAGGGGGGGTGATGACATTTCGCTCTCCTTGTTACACTCCTTTACACAGTGTACTTTATTTTTGTCCAACTACTTAAATGAATGATTGGCAACAACAAAAACAATGGTATGCGAGTCAAAATTTAGCAACGCGAAAAACTTGGTATTCAAGCGTTGCGGAGGCGTACAATCGAACGAGACCCCACTATCCTCAAGAATTATACGATCGCGCGATCGCACTCACCCAATTACCTCCCGATGCAACAATTTTAGAGCTGGGTAGCGGTCCGGGGAATGCAACAATTGGATTTGCGCAACGGGGTTTCTCAATGGTTTGTCTCGAACCCAGTCGCGAATCCTGTCAATTTTTACAAGAGAATTGTCGTGCCTATCCTCACGTCAAGATTGAAAATACCTCTTTTGAAGAATGGGAATTAGAACGCGATCGCTTTGATGCCATTTTAGCAGCGAATGCTTTCCATTGGATTCCCTCAGAGGTCGCTTATCCCAAAGCAGCACAGGCATTAAAAAAAGAAGGATATTTAATCTTATTCTGGAACACGCACCCGGAGCCTCGCTATGAAGAATACGAGGCATTAAACGCAGTTTATCAGCAATACGCCCCCGCTCTTTCTCGCTACGAAGGGAGAAATCAACAAGAAGAAATCTTACAAGGCGTTGGTGAAAATATCCTCGAATCGGGCAAATTTCACGATTTAATCTCAGAACAAATTCCTTGCCAACTCACCTATACTGTTGACGATTATTTACTCCTTTTATATACATTTTCCCCGTATCGCCGAATAGAAACCCGCGATCGCGAAACCTTATTTGCCAAACTAAGAGAGAAACTCGATGATGATTTCAAGGGAAAGATCGAACTTTTCTATCTTTCGGCTTTTCATATCGCTCGAAAAATAATATGATAATATAGCCCTATGCTAAGAAATTATCTTCGTAGACGCTTGTGGAGGAAAAACAGTGACGATCGCAAGACCAACGATCGCGAGACAAGGGTTACAGGGCATCCTCAGTATTGTTTTAATCCTGCTGCTGATGGGGTGTAGTGGTAGCAAACCGCCTCTGAGTCTCGCACCCACAGGAAAATGGGTCAAAAAAGCGATCGCCCTGCAAGTCCGCCAATCTCAAGAAATCCTCAGCGAAAATCTCAAAGCATCCAATCCCGATATCCAAATTTCCGGGATTTCTATTAAAGCGATCGAGCCTCTCTACATGGCACATTTACCCACCTATCATATCACGGGAAGTTATAATTTAGAAATCGATCTGCCCAATCAAGATGTCACGCAAAAGGGCAATGTTTTTGATATTTTCCTCCAGCGTCAAAAGGAAGGGAAAACATGGCGCTGGTTGAAACGCGAAATTCTCAATTCCGATGAAGAACCCATCTGGACAACCTATTTAGTAGCACCCGATTAACAATTATCAATTAACAATTATCAATTAGTTAGAGCCACGATGTCTAATTCCGATCGCCCTCGAGAATATGATGCCGTCCTCGGTTCGCAAAAAACCGTTCCCCGAGGATCTTTAGTTTTGGGAGGATTGGCAGGGGTGAAACAACGTTTTTCCAGTCCGGTCATTGAGTCGAGAATTGAAGCAATTCAGGAGGCGATTAAATACAGTAAAAA
>JBFRWJ010000713.1:0-5103 GCA_051439525.1 Spirulina sp.
AGAGACAGGGCCTAAGATATCCATTATCGGATCGGGAGATGTCACTTGCTTGACATGGCGATCGCCCTGCATCATTCACGATTCGCCATCGGGTTTGATAAAATAAGTGAATACATCATTTTCGATCCCTTTTAATTTCAGGTATTTAAACTCTTCTTTTTCATTTAACGTTAAATACTCGGCAACGGCTGCCGAGACCAAAATTCGTCCGGGTTGGGCGGCTTCTTGGAGGCGCGAGGCAATATTCACCGAAGGGCCGATCGCGGTATAATCGGAGCGCTGTTCGCTACCAAACATCCCCACGACCGCTCGACCTTGATGAATGCCGCAGCGAAATTGCAACGGAGGAACGCCATTGATACCCACAATCCCCTGCTGTTGCCAGCGATCGTTGAGGGTATCCAAAACCCGATACATTGCTTTTGCCGTCTTCACCGATCGCCGCACTTGTTCTTCCGGGGAACAGTCTTGAGGCGCGCCAAACAGGGCAATAATCGCATCCCCCATAAACTTATCGACGGTACCGCCATACTCGAACACCACCTCCGTCATGGTTTGGAGATACTCATTTAAAACCCGAGCGATGCCCTGTGCCTGCAATTGATTCGAGAGTTTGGTAAACCCGACGATATCGCTAAATAAAATCGTCACGAGGCGCGGTTCCGGCTCGAGTTCTAACTTCATCTCCCCCTTCGCCGCTTTGTCCACCATTTCCGGGGGTAAAAAGCGCTGTAAGATGGCTTCCGTCAGATAGGTGTTCAACTGCTTGACCCGTTCCTCATTCGCTTTTAGAGAGAGGAGATTGCGAGTGCTGGCAAGGAGTTCGCGATCGTTAAAGGGTTTGGCTAAATAGGCATCCGCGCCTTGTTCCGTTCCTTCCAAGCGGCTGCTTTCATCCGCTTTTGCCGTCAGTAAAATAATCGGTGTACCCCTGAGATCCTCATTATTGCGCACCATTTTCACCAAATCCAACCCGGACACCTTGGGCATCATCACATCGCTGACAATCAACTGAGGGCGACGCTCTTCCACCACGCGATACCCTTCTGCGCCATTGCGTGCGGTACAGACGCGATACCCAGCCGATCGCAGTACCGAAGAAACGTAATTGCGCAAATCCGGATTGTCATCCACCACCAAAACCAAGCGATCGCTCGGTTGAAAATCCAGATTGGCAGTCTCGGCATTTTGGGGAACCTCGAGGGGAGCGATCGCTTCAATGGCTCGGTTTTCTTCTGCTTCGAGCAACTCTGCTTCGAGATCTGCCAACTCCACCGCCGATCGTGCCGATTGAATTTCCAAGGGCATATCGAGTACCAGATCCGAGGTTAAATGATTCGTCCCTTCGTAAAGGAAAACCGTAAACGTCGTCCCGGCAATTTCCCCTTCCCGCTCTTCCCCGCGCTTAACCGAATGCACGGAAACCTCTCCCCCGTGGAGTTCGACAATTTCTTTCACCAAAGCCAAACCCAACCCCGTTCCTTCGTAGGAGCGATTCACCGACCCTTCTGCCTGTCGGAAGCGCTCGAACAAGTGAACGAGTTGGGAGGCTGAAATCCCGATCCCCGTATCGCTCACCTGTAAGCAAACGCGATCGCCCGAGGGTTTCAGCGCGATGGTAATTTTCCCTCCCGCGTCGGTAAATTTCATGGCATTGGAGAGGAGATTGTAAAGCACCTTGTCAAATTTTTCCCCATCCAGATAAATTAAACTCGTCGGCTCGAGTTGGGTGTCCAAATGCAATCCCTTGCGTTGGCAATAGGGGCGAAACGTTTCCACGATTTGCAGGGTAAATTCCGCCAAATTGCAGGGGCGAAAACTCGGCTGCATTCGTCCCGCATCGAGGCGTTGCAAGTCGAGGAGCTGATTGACCAAGCGCAGGAGTCGGCGGGAGTTTCTCAGGGCGATTTGGGCGCGATCGAAGGGCAGCGCTTCTCGGCGATCGATCGCGGATTCCAAGGGTCCGATCATCAAAGTGAGGGGCGTGCGAAATTCGTGAGAAATATTCTGAAAAAACTCGGTTTTTTGCCGATCCACTTCCATGAGGCGTTCCGCTTGCTGGCGGGTTTGTTGGAAAAGTCGGGACTGCTGTACCGCGATCGCGGCTTGAGAGGCAACCGCTTGCGCCAGTTCGATATCCGCATGAGACCAGCGACGGGGTTTGCTGCTCTGGCGCAGGCTAATACTGCCAATAATTTTATTATCCACGAGCAACGGCACCACCAACAGCGCGCGAGCCGGGGATCTCAGGGGCAAATCCACCCCCTTAATTTCCTCAATATTTTCCTCCATATCCATCACCACCACCGGCTCGCGGGTTCTTAACAACTCCTGCAAGACGGGATTGCCCGAAATCGGCGCAACGGACTGAGGCAGAGAAGAACGAGGAGATTGGGTCTGCGTTCCCTGTTCCCTGTTCCCTGTTCCCCGATCGCTGGTGACGGGTGACGGGTGACTCTTCGGCAAGCTCAGAGCATCGCTGGTGACTGGAAAGGCTGGTGACGGGTGACGGGTGACGGGTAATGCCGGATCCGCTTCGGTTTCTACCGAAGCCAAAGCGCGATCGTATAACCCCACGCATTTGACAAATTCATCTTCCTCGGTCCATAAAGAGAGGGCGCAGCCATCCACTTCGAGGGTACTTCCCAGTTGTTGGGTGACAGCCATGAAAATTTCTTGGGGATCCAGAGAAGAACGAATGCCTTTAGCGATCGTGTTGACCAATGCCTGTCGCTTGGCTAAATCCTGTACCCGTTCGTAAGACTGTGCTTGGGAAATCGCCAAGGCTGCTTGATCCGCCACCATCACGGCTAATTGAATTTCGTCATCCTCCCAAAAATGCTGTTCGCCACAGCGATGCAGGGCCATCACTGCCGTTAAATCTCCCTGACTGATGAGGGGAATGATTAACGTCGAACGAATATCAGCCAGTTGAAAGGCTTTCACTCGCTCTGCTACTCCTTCATCATCTCCTTGGAGGAATTCCGAGGTTTCAATATCGTCGATCGCTTGCACTTCTCGCGTTTCCCAAATGGTCAGATCGAGAATTTCCCGGGAGGCGACCGAGGCGATCGCTTCCTCCTGCGCGTTTCCCGATTTTTGATAGGCAAAAGACCCTTCCTCGATCGCGTCATCTTCGTCACAGGTTCGCAAAATACACAGATCCACATCTAGCATGTGACCCACGGTATCCACGATCGTTTGCAACACTTCTTTTAAGGGGGCTTCTCCCATGCGACCGTATTGGGCATTGCGGATCGTGTTGGTCACGGTATTGAGGAGCGTTTCCCGCTTGAGAGAGCGACAGAGTTCGTCGGTACGGACTTTGAGAACGTTGTGGGTGTCGAGGGCTTGACGGACGATATCTTTGAGATGTTCGGCTTCCCAGGGCTTCGTTACGTATTTAAACACTTTGCCACTATTAATCGCTTCGACTAAATCCTCAACATCTGTATAGCCCGTGAGGATAATGCGAATGATATCGGGATATTGAACGGCAGCCAAACTGAGAAATTCCGTTCCGCTCATGATCGGCATGCGCTGATCCGAGATAATGACAGCAATATCGGGGGTTTGTTCCAATATCTCCAAACCCGCCGGTCCGCTCTCCGCTTTGAGCACCTTGTAATCGCGATAAAAGGTGCGGTAGAGGAGGTCGAGATTATCTGGTTCGTCGTCAACGACCAGTATTTTTGGCTTTTTCCGTCGTGCTTGGTGGCTCTTCATTCACCGCTCTCCTAGGGTCTGCCCTCTGTGGGGGCGTATTGCCTGCGTCAATGCGATCGCATCCAAGAAATCATTGGAGAATCGCCAAGTTGGCTTTGGCCAATTTCGCTTGCCAATTTTCGGTATTGTTCTGGAATTCCTCCAATAAAGGGACTGCGAACGGTCTGATGAGGGTTGCTTCCACACCCCAATCGCCTTGTGAGGGGTATTGGGCAACACGATTAATGCACGTGACTTTCTTAACAATACTATCTTTCCCAGAGATTGTCGGCAATTCAGTATTGGGGTTCGCATTCTTTTGCTGCCATGAACTGAGCGGAAACGATACTTTTTGAGAAAATTTACGGTTAAAATTGAGATTGAGTGAAAAATTGCCCTCGGGTTCTGCGGGTTGATTTCTCTCTCATCAGATTTTTAATTTGACCTGTCTTCGAGACCCATTCAGTTATACCCTCACGATCGTCTTGGCTTCACTCTCCAATTCTTCCCGCATTCGGGTGTATGGAAATACACCCCTTTCCCAATCCTCAAATCCGGCTTTCCGCTTAGAGATTCGGACGGCAAACCTTGGGGATGTACGAGGTTTATCTGAAGTTTTAGCGGCTAGTTTTTACTCTCATCGAGGCTTGATGTTTTGGCTTTATCCGCTCTTGCGTTTGGGGATTTGCGAAGATTTGCGCGCTCGATTAAAGTCTAGCGCACCCTATTATAGTTGCCTGACCGCAATCGCTGCGGTGGATGCCCCCCGAGAGCCAGAAATCGCGCCAACAAGGACAGTAGCGGGTACGGTGGAAATTGCCTTGCGCTCGGATTCAAGGGGACATCCTGCGAGAATGAACCGGCAAGAACTCTTGGAAAGTGAGGGGGAAAGACACCCAGAATATCTTTATATTTCTAATTTAGCCGTGAGTCCACCCTATCGACGGCAAGGGATTGCTCGGAAATTACTGTTAAGTTGCGAACCCCTCGCTCTCCGATGGGGCTATCAAGAAATTTATCTACATGTTTGGGAACATAACGAACGAGCCAAGCAACTCTATCTCAATCTCGGCTATGACATCGAGCGCGTTGAAAGTGAGCGAAACTATTGGCTTTGGTCTCGACCCAAGTGTTTATTACTCCGCAAGTCCTTATCCCAATTCTAAGTGAGGCTGCACTCAATAAAATGTCATGCAGAAAGACTTGACAAAGCGGAAGTCATAAACTCCCATCCGCATAAAGAGATAATTTCTTATTGACACAATCAGGAAAAGCAGCAGAAAATTGATTGAGAAACTCTTGAAAATGCTCATGGCGGTAATGACTTTGATGAAAGGCTATGAGGATCGTCATCCCCCCTTCTTTTCCCCCCTTTGAAAGGGGGGTTAGGGGGGATAG
>JBFRWJ010000714.1:0-4307 GCA_051439525.1 Spirulina sp.
GCCTTCTTCCCATGTTTTGGAGGTGCTTATGCCTGCTTAATTTTAAACAACCTTCCAAGTCGTGTAAGTTATGTAAAGATTTTTGCCAAGGATGCTCTTTAGAGCCAAAAACCAAGACTTCAATTCCTTTTTTTTTGCGCAAACCGATCACAAATTTAGACAGCATACTAATTCCCGAACTGTTGCAAAAGTCTAAGTCCTCTAAATTCAACGTCATAGTCGCAGGTTCTAACTCAACAACCCGATCGAGCAACTTTTTAATGGGTTCGTATTCGCTCGGTCCTCCTAAAGCCAATTCTCCTTGAAAATAGACGGTGATGCTCTCGGCATCGTAGTTTACCTTGTACTCTTCATCTTCACCTATAATATCTTTAATTTCTTTGATTTCTTCTGGCATGACAGTCCTCCTTAATTAAGGTGCGTACAAAAAAAATGTGCATGGGTCGCAAACATCTTGCAGATCTTGCAAAACCGAGGAATTGAGACAAAATGAGAAAGTAGGGGAGAAGACATAGATAACTATACAAGAATTTGCGCCATCGTCGTCACCGTTAGGCTCGAAGGATGACCGGGAACCGTATCGAATTTCCACCCTAATTTAGCTTGATGATCGTTAATCATCGTAATTAAACCCAAACCGGATGCTTCTGCATTTTCATCTTCAGCACTTTTTTCGATTTGGCGAATATATAATTCATCGAGATCGGTCTCGAGCAAATCTTTAATAAAGGCTTTGAATTTACTAACGCGATCGGCATTGATGGAATTGGTCACAAAAAGTACAACTTTGATTTCTGGGTCTTCAACAAAATAGATGCCGAAGCGCACCCGATAATCAAAGATATCATTATTGTTAAATTTCATCGCATTTTCTAAGAGTTCGTTTGCGACATAAGTCACTGCTCCTTTAGTATGTTTTTTCCGCCGGGTGCTTTTCGGATCCTCGTCGCTAAATGGGAAAAAAGTGGATAAATAATCGGCGACAAAATGTGCCGATAAACGATTATTGCGCCAGCGTTGTTTGATAGGACGAGAACTCGGAGAAAAACTCAACTCTAAAGAATCACTTTCACGATTCGGTTCGGGAAAATTCTCAAGAAAATCACCAAAAACTTCAAACATTTTTTATTTTCCTCTTCTTTTTTTGCTTGTTTTTTGTTGACTTACAATAAAACAATAATGTCTTTTTCCTGCTCCCCGATGTATCATTAATATGATAACATGAAATTCAAGAAATACCAAGAATTTACTTTTGTTTTAACACCAATAGAGTAATGTCATCAAATATTTTTTGTTCTCCAATATGTTGATAAACATCTTTAATAATTGCTTGTTTTATTTCTTCCGCAGAATGTTCCCAATGACGAGAGACCGCGTCACAAAGTCTTTCAATTCCATACAATTTCTTAGAGATATTTTTAGCTTCAGTAACCCCATCGGTATAGAGAACAATACCATCACCCGTTTCTAATTCAATAAAATGATGGTCGATCAGATCGGTAATGTCATCGTGCAGTCCGATGGGAAACCCTAAATCCATCGTATCAATTCGTTCGATGCGTCCCCCATGTCTGAAAACGATCGCTTCTTCATGTTGACCGCTAATACTGACTTGACCGTTAGAATAGTTCAAAACTGCTAAGGTGAGATTTTTTTCGGATTCCATGCGTTGAATATTGTCAAAAATCGCTTGATTGAGAGTGTCCAAAAAACGAACGGGATCGTTTTCTTGCATTCCTTGGAGAGTCCGCACGGCAGTTTGCGTCATGACCATTAAAATACCACTTTCCAGACCGTGACCCGTCACATCGCCGATCGCGATCGTCACAACTCCATCCGTATATAACACGTCGTAATAATCGCCTCCGACTTCGTCTGCGGGTTCCATAAATCCAGCAATATCTAAATCTTTTATTTTTGCCAGCTCTGCCGATTTAGGCAAAATTAATTGCTGCATTTCTTTGAGCAAATCGAGTTGGGCACCCATGCGTAAATTTTCTTGTTTGAGTTGCGTATTGAGAGATGACATTCTCTCTTTCAGTAATGTGGTTTGTTTTAAATTATTCAGAGATTCCAGTAGCTTTTGGTTGTTTTCTTCTAACTCAAGCATTAATTCATTGCGACTTTTTTCCTGAATTAGATTTCTCACATTCTCAATTATAGAATTGCACGGAAAATGAGAATAGCCCAACCATAAAATACCCCGAAGGCGATGCCAGCGATCGTCTGGAGAAAGAGGATGAATTTCATCAAAAAACGATCTGAGAAACTCGAATCGAGTAAAAGATTCCCGAGCCAGAAATACGATCGAAAAAGCCACTCCTCCCACCCCTCTAAATAACCCAAAATCTAATTGAGCCTCACTGGAACGATGATAGAGCGATCGCCCCATTTGGGAGGTAGCACTCGCAATCCGTGCGGCAAGAATTTCATCTCCAGTTAACAATTTGATAACCTGAAAAACTTTTTTCCGCATTCCCGCAATCGTATCTTGATGGGTTAAAGGGATACTCCCAAGATCAATCATCTTTTGTACCTTAAAACAATGCAAGTGGCATCATCATAAACTTTTTCAAAACGACGCACGATATTCCGGACAATTAATTGGGGACTTTCATAGAGAATTTGGGGATAATCCTCCAATTCAAAGCGATCTTTGATGCCATCGGTATAGAGGAGAAGCGTGTCGGATGAGGTTAAATTGATTTTTTGTTCTACAGGGGTTCGCATGCGACTGCCAACAATACCATCAGTAGAATAAAGTCGTCGCGATCGCTTTCCCAAAACGCGAATGACGGTATTGCCGACCCCGCAGTATAATAACTCTTTGGTCTTGACTTCTAGCACCCCCAAACCCACCGCAGCACCTAACGTTCCCTGACAGCGATCGTGAAGTTTTAACAAGGTTTCCGAGACATCCTTCGTCCAGTTTTCTTGCAAAAACTTTTCGATTTGTACGGATAAAGCATTGGCATCCGCACCATGACCTAAAACATCAACGATCCCCAAGAAAACGAAACCGTTATGCTCTTCAATCAGCGCATTATCTCCACTGACTCTTTCGCCGAAACAGGGTCGTCCAAAAGAGGCATAGTCTAAAAGTTCTAATGTATTTTTTTCGCTGTCTTCATTCATCATTTTTTCTTAGGGAGAAACAACGCGATCGCGATATCGTCAACTAAAGCCATTTTTTGATGATTACCTTAGTTCCTTTATTTGGGGTCGAATGAATTTCAAAATCATCCATCATGCGCTTGACTCCGGGTAAGCCTAACCCTAAAGTTCCCGAAGAACTATAGCGATCTTTCATCGCTTGTTCCACATCGGCAATACCGGGCCCCGTATCTTGACAAATAATTTCAATTCCCGATCGCCGTTCTTCTTCAAGGGGAGTAATAATAATCTTTCCCCGACCCGCATATTTAATAATATTACGAGCCAGTTCGGATACCGCCGTTACGATCATTTTTGCGGTACTATTATCGAAACCCAGCGTTTTCGCAATGCGTTCGGTTTCAACGATCGAGCGGGTAATATCGGATTCCCGATTCACCCCAATCCAAATCGATTTCTGAGAATCCATTGTCCTCTAAGTTTTCCTCTAATTCTGGGACGGAATTTTCCTCTAAATCTTCTGCGACTTCTTCAGCAAACAAAGCATTTTTATTTGCCTGCAAACGCTTCATCAAATCAAAAGCATCATCGAGATTTAAAGTCGCATGAATATGGTCAATTTCTACATTAAAATCGACGAGAGTAGAAACCACTCCGGGTTGAAACCCAGTTAAAATGGTTGTTGCACCCATGATTGAGGCCATAGATAACGTGAGATCGATCCCTTGGAAATCCTCAAAGTCCATGACTTCAATCCCAGAGAGATCGAGAATTAATCCTTTGGCTCGAGTCTGATGCAAACATTCGAGTAAATCTTGGCGAAATTGTTTTAAGACCTCCTCCGTTAAATCGATTTGAATGGACGCTATGACGCACTCTTGGGAAACCTGTAGGGGAATTCTGGGAACATTTGAAGCCTTCATTGGTGTCTGCGATCGCGTTATTATTTTTCCGATTTGTGAATGCGTAAATTTAAACGACGGAAAGAATCATTGAGAGCATCCATCATGTTAGCCGTTGTCTTAATTGTTCCCACATCGATCCCCAATTCGATCATGGTTTGAGCAATTGCTGGCGAGATCCCAGAAATCGTGGATTCGCACCCCATTAAACGGGTTGCTTTGGTAATTTTAATTAAATGATTGGCAACTGCCGTATCCACCACGGCAACTCCACTAATATCGAGGATAAAA
>JBFRWJ010000715.1:0-9629 GCA_051439525.1 Spirulina sp.
CAACCGTACTGGGAAACCAGTGTAAAGTTCCTCGTCCTCTTTTAGCAGCATTTTGCAATTGCGTCAAGAGAATTTCATGAGCATCCCTAGGGGGAAAACAGGAGGCACTGACCCAACATTCTCCCGGATTGAGGCGACCGTATTTCTTTTCGATGCGAATGCGGAATTCATTGTAGCCTCGGGGATAAAACAGAAGCGATCGCTGTTTGCTTTTCTCATCTAAAGCCGAAGTGCCTTGGGAAGAAATCTGTCCTCCCACCCAGTCAGTAATCTCCGTCAGACAGACAGTACGTCCTGCAAGGAGAGCTTCATAAGCCGTTGCTGCCCCCGCCAACCCTCCCCCAACGACTAAGATTTCGCATTCAACGGTTTTCTCCGGGATTCGATCCGGCGATCGCGCCCAAACCGGAAAAGTTGCCATCTCGAGAAGCAAGGCAACGAGTAATGAGTAACGAGTAATGAGTCATTTCAATGAACAATTATCAATTATCAATTATCAATTATCAATTACCAATTACCAATTACCAATTACCAAAATTAAAGAGAAAAGACGCTTGGGAGTCTTGCCTTGTTTCGACCCCAAGCGTCTTCTCTCACTTTTTCCTCACACCTGACTATTAGGTTACAACAAAATTTGGAGATGTCAACACCTAGGAGGCGATCTATAGATTTTCTTAATATTTTGAGCATTTTTGCTCAATTTTCCTGTTGGGTGAATTGCAAAACGCGATCGTGAATCGCGCCGTTACTGGCGACAATGCCGCGATTTGCCGTTAATTTTGCGCCCAGGGAGAAATCCAAGGGTTTGCCATCGAGATCCGTGACCTGCCCTCCGGCTTCTTCCAAAACGATCGCGCCAGCCGCATGATCCCAAATATTTTCCCGCTTGTTGGGGCGATCCGGCGGGGGAATGCGGGTATAGAGATCGGCATCCCCTCGGGCGACGGCGGCGTATTTGGCTTGGGAGTCCATCCGCAAAGCCGGGAGAGTCATACCGAGGGCTGCAGCGAGGGCTTTTTGCTTGTCGCGATCGCTGTGACGGGATTCAACGCTCGTAATGAGTTTGAGGCGTTGGGGATCGTCGGTGGGGTTAACCTTGGCGGGTGTCGGAGTCGGGTCTCCCAAACTCAGCATTTGCGTGCCTTCCCCTCGGACAGCCAGAAAGAGAACTCCCTTTTGACCCTCGGGATGGCTCGGATCGATCGGTAAAGCCGGACAACCCAAAGCGCCCAATTTTAGCGCGCCGTTTTCGACGAGGGCGAGAGCGATCGCGTATTGATCGCCGCGAATAAATCCCTTTGTGCCATCGATAGGGTCGAGAGTCCAATAACGAGAGGCAATTTCATTATTGCCGCGATCGATCCACTGGAGAACCTCCTCGGGGGTCGCTTGGGGCAGAATATTCCGCACCAAATTGACGACGCGAGTCAAATCTTCTTGACGATCTGGCTGTTGCAGCATCGAGGAATCTTCCTCCCCAATAACGGGATCTTCGGGAAAATTGGCAGCCAAGGCTTGACAGACGATCGCTTGAGCGCCAAAGTCAGCCACCGTTACGGGACTGGCATCTTGTTTGGTCAGGGGTTGAGACCGTTGCTGGCGAACCGTCTCGCAGAGTCGAGCCGCCGCAGTCACGGCAGCGATCGCGGTTTGTCGTTCTTTTTTCATTGGTTATTGGTTGTTGGTTATTGGTTGTTGGTTATTGGTTGTTGGTTATTGGTTATTGGTTATTGGTTATTGGTTATTGGTTATTGGTTATTGGTTATTGGTTCTTGTTCATTGATAAAAGCGATCGCGAAACATTTCCCGCGATCGCTCTAATATTGATATTCGGGTGCGAATTGATATTATTGATATTTCTGAAATGCTAGGGTGACGTTGTGTCCGCCAAAGCCAAAGGAATTGGAAAGGGCAACCTCAACCTCGACCTCGCGACTTTCATTGGGGATGTAGTCGAGATCGCAATCTTTGTCGGGTTCTTCTAAATTAATTGTCGGAGGGACGCGATCCTTCGCGATCGCCATGACCGTTGCCACAGCTTCGATACCTCCGGAACCGCCCAAGAGATGCCCCGTCATGGACTTGGTGGAACTGACGGGAATCTTATAAGCATATTCTCCCAAGGCTTTTTTAATGGCATTAGTTTCTGTGGGATCGTTGGCGGGGGTACTGGTTCCGTGAGCATTGATATAACTGACGCGATCGGGGGTCAAACCACCATCCTTGAGGGCCAGCTCGATCGCTCGGGTGGCGCCGAGCCCCCCCGGTACGGGAGATGTCATGTGATAGGCATCGCAGGTCATACCATAACCCACGATCTCCCCATAAATTCTTGCCCCGCGAGCGAGGGCGCATTCCAAATCCTCGATAATGAGAATGCCCGAACCTTCCCCCATGACAAAACCATCGCGGTCTTTATCAAAAGGACGACAAGCGTGTTGGGGGTCGTCATTGCGGGTAGATAATGCCCGCGCCGCCGCAAAACCCGCATAAGCTAAGGGGGTAATTGCCGCTTCCGTCCCGCCGCAAATCATGGCATCGGCATAGCCTCCTTGTACCAAGCGAAAGGCATCGCCAATGGCATTAGAACCCGCCGCGCAAGCCGTAACCGCACAGGTATTCGGTCCTTTAGCTCCCGTATGAATTGCCGTGAGTCCCGCCGCCATATTCGCGATCATCATGGGAATCATAAACGGACTGCAACGAGAGGGTCCTCGGTTTAAGTACACCTCTTGCTGGTCTTCCATGACTTTGATTCCTCCCACTCCGGTCCCGATCAACACGCCAATGCGATCGGCATTCAAGTCATCGATCTCCAATTTTGCATCGGTTAGAGCTTGTTTGCTGGCAGCAACAGCAAACTGAGAGAAGCGATCCATCCGTTTTGCGTCTTTCTTGGGTAGATATTCATGGGGATCGAAGCCTTTGACTTCACCGCCAAGGCGACAGTTGTGCCGGGAAGGATCGAAATGGGTCACCGTATCGATGCCATTGCGACCTTCCATGAGTCCTTGCCAATATTCTGCCAGAGTATTGCCGATGGGAGTAATTGCGCCAAGACCCGTGATAACAACTCTTTTCCGTTGCAAATTCGTCATGATTCTAGATGAGTGATGGGGAGGTAAACCCTGAATGCAGAAGGGCGATCGCCAGAGAAGAATGCAGGAGGATGGGGCGATCGCGAGGATAAGTCTAGAGTGCCTCTAGGCTGGAGTCGAAATTTTCTCGTTGATGTAATCTACAGCTAACTGAACCGTCTGAATTTTCTCGGCGGCATCATCGGGAATTTCGATATCGAATTCTTCTTCAAGTGCCATAACCAGTTCCACAATATCGAGAGAGTCGGCTCCGAGGTCTTCTGCAAAGGTAGCCTCGGGCTTGACAATGTCTTCCTTGGCTTCCAATTGCTCGACGATAATTTTTTTGACTTTCTCAAAAGTAGAGTCGCTCATTAATACTGCCCTCAAGTTGTTTGCAATGAAATTTTATAAAATTTTCAGTATCCTCCATCATATCGGAAAGGGGGGCGATCGCGTCAATCAATTCGGGACACTTTGTCAATTGTCAATGAGCCGCGAACCGCGAGCCCTGAATCCAACCCGTTTGGCAGGAGAGAACGTCTTCAGGTATTGGACGATCTCGCGATCCTCAGCTAAATCTTAAGTCGGTTCGTGAAACTGAGAACCTTAGTATTACATAAACATCATGAAAAACATTCTGAGACTTTTAGAATTTAGCGCGATCGCATCGCTCTTTCTTTTTACTCCTGATGTCCTAGCCGATGCCGCGATCGACCCTCAAACCTGTACCTATAACGGTAAAAAACTTTACGGGAAAGTCCAAATTGTCGAGAATTTTCCTGATTTTAAGGTGGAAGTGGTCACTTCGTTTCCCGATCTAAGAGTCAAAACTGTCACGTCATTTCCCGACGATTGCGGAGAGTGGCAATTTGTGGAACATTTTCCCGATTTCAAAATTCAACTTGTGGAACATTTTCCCGATTTCAAAATTCAATTCGTGGAACATTTTCCGGGAGTCGATTAACTCAGTCACCAGTCACCAGTCACCAGTCACCAGTCACCAGTTATCAGTCACTAGAACATCAATCACCAGAACATCAGTATTTTGGGTCAAACAAAAAGAAAATATTGGGGATATTGTCCCATAACCCATGCTGATACAAACAGTAATATTGCCAGTCCTAAAGTGGCCCAAGCGACGTTTTTTTGACCCCAAGGAAGCTCAAAATATTTCTCGATAATATAGAGGAAGAAAAATGTGCCGCCAATGCCTTGTAATTGGGGAATTTGACTCACTGCCCCCAGATAAAGCGCGATCGCCCCCGAAGCTAGGGTAAGGGGTTGTAAAAGAGCGTATTCGATTTGGCGATCGCTATACCATTTAGACGACCAAATTAACAAACCGAGAAAATAGACAAAAGTGCCGACAAATAAAACACCGGGAGCAAAAATCGCCAAATAAGGGAGTTGAATAGCACTTAAGTGCAGGGTAACGTAAAAAACGAGGAGAACCAAGGAAGAAATCACGGCTCTCGGCAGAAGGGAACGTTTGGTAAACCCAAAACTATACACTCCCGGAAAGACGACGATCGCAAATCCTAAATATGCCTCTAAAGCGATCGCACTAATAAAGCCGATAACCGAACTTTGATGCAGAATGGCGATCGCGCTCCACGTTAAAAAGATTAATAAACATCCCAAAGAATAGGGAGTCATTCGCAATTTTTTGCAGCATCGATCGAGCGACTGAGGATGTAAAGAATAGGATAATCCTAAGACTCCGAGAAAGCCTAAACATCCCGGCAGGGCAATATATTCACCGAACGTATCGGACAAGCCATAACTGCCGAAGGTTGCCCCAATACAGGCAAAATAAGCCGCGATCTCGTAAGCGATCGCGGGAATAGCCATCAATAGAGGCAGCAAATAAAGTTGTGCCAACCAACCCACAGAAGCGACTAATAAAATACTGGAAAATATCCAAATGACATTGGAAATTGTAAAGACTCCTCGCACTTTCTGCAATAACTTTGCCGGACTGCGATCGGGCTGTATCCGGTAATATTCTCGTTGTTCTCGAGCTACTGTTGGTGTTAAAATCTCGCGAGTTTCTAAGTCTCGAACAATTTCTAAACGATGTTGTAAGGGAACGGTCTCGATCGCCCGATCGACCCCTTCAGCGAAAGCCGAGCTGCACAGCCAAAATTGCAGACAAACAAGCAACGCGATCGCGCAACAAAACCATTTTAAAATCCCATCTCTCTGCCCTATTTTCCCTCTGTTCGAGTATCTCATCCCTAACTTTCCTCCCAAATCTGTCTTTGTATTATGGCTGAAGAAAGTTTTAGCGCACCGATGAGGCAACCAATTTTTGAATTGTCCGAGGCAAGGAGGATGGGATTTTCAAGACGCGATCGCGGCAATTTTCGCGGGAATTATTGTACGGGAATCGATCCGGGAGGGCAATCTAATTCTTTATTCGCAATGGGTTTTGTTGGTAATTTCGGGGCAACTTTGGACGGTTGTTCGGTCTGGCACATATTCACGACGGCTTCGTAATTATCTCCCTCTTTTGTCCCATAAACAATCCCCGCATAACTGTGCAAGTTATCTTGTTTTGCGGTTGCCATCATGGTCACGCTATGAGTCGGCTCGCCGTGGGAAAGAATGGTAAATTTATACTCGGGAGTATCCAACTTAAAATCGATCGCGAGTTCTTCTAGGGAGGCGGTCAATTCCCCATTGGTTTTATAATAGGCTTCTTGACCTCGGGTGACGGTTTGAATGTAAAATTTAGCCCGTTGTTCTCCGTCCATTTCGGGAATTTGCAAGTTAATTTTACAACTGGCCAAAACTAGAGGACTCAAACACAGAAGAATTTTGCTCCATTTTCCCCATATCCGCAAAATAGATTGTTGTCGATGGCAGCCGATCGCGGGATGACCAACCATTTGCTCGTAAAATTTCACGATCCTTAACCTTGAAGTTCTAGAAATCCCTACAATAATGCTAGAGAAAATTCCGAAAACTCGACCAAAAATAAAGAGGTTTCCAGCGTCCCCTTTTCAGGGGAGAATGAGAATACTCCCGATGACAAACCTCCAACTTAAATCGGAGGCAATGTTCACCGTTCACTGTTGGCTGAAATGGCAGATTCCCCAACCCGCGATCGCCCCAACCGATTCGTTGAAGCGTTTAGGGCAACCAAAACCCGCTTAACTCGTCTTTTACTCGTCGATCGCGCGGTCAAAAAAGCGATCGAATTGTTTAGTGTTAGCGACGATCGCGTTGCGGAAATTTTAGCCGAGGTGCGATCGCGACTCCCCACCACCGAAGCGCTCTTCATTGGCAAACCCCAAGCGGGAAAAAGTTCCATCGTGCGGGGACTGACGGGGATTTCGCGGGAAATTGTCGGTCAGGGGTTTCGTCCTCACACCCAACATACCGAGCGGTATGCCTACCCCTCCGAGGATTTGCCCTTGTTGGTGTTTACGGATACCGTCGGATTGGGAGATATCGGGCAAGATACCGATGCGATCGTGGCAGAATTGACCGACGATTTGCAAGGGGAAAACCGTCACGCGAGAATTCTCATTCTCACAGTCAAAATTAATGACTTTGCCATCGCTTCCTTGCGTAACATTACAGAGAAACTGCGTCAAAAATATCCTCACATTCCCTGTTTGTTGGTGGTAACGTGCTTGCACGAAGTCTATCCCCCCGAAGAGGAAAATCATCCCCCCTATCCCCCCACCTTAGAGACTTGCGATCGCCCTTATCGCGCTTTGCAAGAAGCCTTTAACGGGTTGTGCGATCGCGCTGTCGCGATCGATTTTACCTTGGAAGAGGATGGATACACCCCCGTATTTTACGGGTTGGAGGCCTTGCGGGATGCCCTTGCGGATCTGTTGCCGGAAGCAGAAGCCAAGACGATCTATCAGTTGTTGGACGAGACGGGGGGAAAGGAGTTGGGAGATTTGTATCGGGATGTGGGACGGCGTTATGTGACCGCCTTTGCCGCGATCGCGGCTACTTTGGCTGCAGTTCCCCTGCCCTTTGCAACCATGCCCGTTTTAACCGCATTACAAGTATCCATGGTAGGAATTTTGGGTCAATTATACGGTCAAACCTTGACCCCTTCTCAAGCCGGGGGCATTGTCAGCGCCATCGCGGGGGGCTTTTTGGCCCAAGCGATCGGGCGAGAATTAATTAAGTTTGTGCCGGGATTGGGGAGCGCGATCGCAGCATCTTGGGCCGCAGCGTATACGTTTGCTTTAGGGGAAGGGGCATGCGTTTATTTTGGTGATTTGATGGGGGGGAAAAAGCCCGATCCCGCACGAATTCAAGTGGTTATGGGGGAGTCGTTTCAAAAGGCAAAAGAACGCTTTTCCTTGACATCAACAGAAAAAAATGTTGGCTCAAAAGGTTGATTGGGTCGTAAGAGAAAGAATGGGTTGTCCTGTTGCTACAACCCGTTCGATAATTGTAACGACCCGCAAACATAAACGCCTCGAATAGAATCGTACATTATTATTTAAAATCTTCGCCAAAAGTGCCTCGTCCGATTCCCCTCTAAGTTTTATTTTTCCGCGTGGATACGACCAACGAACTCGATGCTAATATTCCTAACACCATCGTGGGTTCTGGAATTGCTGTATTATTGGGGTTGTCCTCCGTTACCAACAACAAACTAGCATAGGTTAAGAGAGCATCTTCCGAATAGTGCATCGGCAGCATTCCCACAGAGGCGATCGCGTCGGGACTGGAAGTTTGTCCGGCGAGAACGCCCATAATTTCCTCAGAAGTGTAAAAATCGAGTAAGTCAAAACGAATTCTTGCTTGCTGATTCGGTTCGAGGGTTTGAATTTCTTCGGCGCGATAATATTCTAAACCGGAAATTTTAATCGCATCGGTATTAATTCCCCGTGACTTTGGCAGCAGATCGAGGGTTAAGGTTGCTGAGGTAATGGTTTGCGATGGGGATAAATCAGCCAACTCTGGATCGTCGGTGAAATCAAATGTCCATAGGGTTGCTTCATTGGCTCCGTTACCTATATCTCGGCTATAAATACCGGGGCGAAAAGTGGGATCGTTTGACTTATTATGTCGAATGAGAAAGTCTCCATTTTGGACGGAGTTGGGAAAAGGTTTAATTTCGGGATTTGCACTGCCGTAGGCTTCATCAAAAAAGGTCGCGGCATTGGCGGAAGTTGAGGCTGCTCCGAAAATGGCTAAAATTCCTAAACTATAGAGGAAAATTTTGCCTAAACTGGAACGGAATGAAGTCTTGTGACTGTGGGAAAACATTGCGATCGCCTCGATATAAAGTTTGCTTTTAGATTTGAGCAATTTTCATTGATTTACTCTACTTTCAGGATAGGGCTTGATTTAGTGAGTTCGATCTCTCTTGGCAACTCATCTCGATCTCATCTCAAATCCGCATCAATAAATCGGTAATCGCATTGATACTGCGATCGCCGATCCGCCTTACGATTAAAAGCGATATTCGCTGTATAACAATAATAGAAAGAGATACATCGATCGCGACGATCGTGTATTACATTATGTATGAATGCAATTTGAATAACTTATTGCATAGATATCTTATAAGAGCAAGATTTTTTGACTTTATGTTTGAGAATAAATAATCGTTTGTATTGAAACTCTAGTCATTACAAAATTGAGTTACTGGGTAAATATAGTTTAAGCATACCATACAAGCAAATATTGATTGGTAAAGCATATAGCTGTTTGCAAATTGGTATGAAAAGGGAGGAGAAAAATTTTTCTCCTCCCCGACGCTAAATCCAACCCTTAGAAGCGGCTGGCATTAGGCTTGTAAACGATAAAGCTAAAGGTTTGACACTGTTTGATGTTATCGAACCCGGCAATGCGAATGTAGCAGTTAGAATACTCCTGACGGCATTCGCGGACTTCGTTGAGAACTTCTTGAGCGTTGCGAGCGTCAAACAGAGGTAATTTCCACATGGTCCAGTGGTGATCTCCGGGAGAGGGATTTTCCTCAAACTCAATCGCGGGAATGCTGCCTTGCTCGATCATGTAGTCGATTTGCTTGGCAATTTGCTGATCTGTCAAAGGAGGAAGATAAGACAGAGTTTCGTAACGCTTCTCTTTGGGTAATGTTTTCATGCTAACTTTATCCTGAAATTAATGGAGGTGGATAGTTGAATCGATTGGCGATCGCTGACCGCTTGCCGGATGGGGGTGGAAATCTTCCCCCCGACAACCGATCGCGGTTTGTTGTTTGCCAATCTAACGCCTCATTCGTCTCGCGCTTCGGAGTCTATTTGTTCTGAGGCAAATTGTTCTGAGGCTAAGTCTTCGGAAAGGTCTTCTGAAGCGATCGCGGGTGCGGATTGAATTTGAGTCAAACGCTCGAGAACTTGACGGCGGCGATCGCCATTCGCTTGCTGAATATTCGTTTGTACCATCTCGGGTAAAAATTCCAGCACCGATTCGGCAATGTCTTCCCGCACGGTTAAGATTCTCAAAACCAAATCTTTGCGTTCTAGCATTAATCCTTCCAAGTAGGCTTCTCCATCCTGCATTTTGCCGGCGGAGTATTGGCTAAGCCAGATAGCTTGGGAG
>JBFRWJ010000716.1:0-13291 GCA_051439525.1 Spirulina sp.
GTCCGAATACCCGTAACTCGGGTTAAAAATCCAAAAAATATCCGACCAAAACCAAAAACGCGGGAAAAATAACAATCCACCACTGTTTCCCCAAGAACTCTTAGAACTCGAACTATCGCCTCCTCCATCGGAATCGCTTTTGTTAGACGAATAAACCGCAATAAGAATGATGGCGATCGTCAAAAAGATTAAAATAATCGAAATAATCAACAGAATGCCAAAAGAAATCCGAATTAAGTAGAAAAGGACATTCCAGATTTTTTCCCACCCCTCTTGCAGTCGCAAGCGCAAATACTTATTGCGGAGAATCCCTTTAAAATTATGGGGGAAAACGTAAGCAATATCGCCGGACTCGGCAACTTGTAGATTTGCTCCCGAGTCCGAAGCTAAGGCTAATAATCCTTGTTGAGCCAGATTGACATTTAACCCGGTTTGTGCTGCAATATCGCCAACAGTGACGCGATAGCCGAGTTGTTCGACGGATTTAATAATTGCGGGATTTGGAGTCATTGCCCCTTCTCAATCTCTTGAAGGTCTTATCTCCAGTATAGGATTGAGAATTTGTTTTTGAGTGGGTTGGATACAAACGAGTGAGGTGCAATAAACTCCAATCACTGCGATCGATGGGCTTTCAACGATCGTAAAGTTTAGTAAGCCAGAGTTTCTAAGGTTTCCCGCAAATAAGAACGCACCAATTTATCGAGATTCTCAGAAACGGGGGCATTAATTTTGAGCTGCCTTTCCAGCATCCAGCGCTGAAATCCAGAACTTTTCGCGATCGCCTCTTTCAAATTTTGCCACACTTCGCGATCGCTTCTATCGCCCGTGTTTGCTGAAAAATTGATTGCGGTGGAATTGGGCATTTGCACCTCCAAAGTTAACCGGACTTTAAGAATATTTTTACAATATCTCAATCTCTCTTTCCATTATGATGCAAATTACACAAAATTTGGTTGATTCTCAACAAACAATTATCAATTATCCATAGGATGACGCAAAAAATAAGGGATCGAGTCTCCTGCTTTAGCGGTCGGTACTGTTCACTGTTCACTGAAATGACGATTCCCCATCGGTGCGAGTCTCTTCCACATCTGCCGTGTTTTCTGCCTCCTCCGAGGGCAAATTTTCTTCTGGAGAGATGTTTTCTGCTGCGGTTTTTTCTGCTTCTCGGGGTTGGGCTTCCATGACTTCACCCACCGCAGTATCGCGATCTTGCTGATTGTCATTTTCTGGTTCTTCCTCGTTTTCTAAGGAATTGACAGGAGTTTGAGGAATCTCTTCTTGACTTGTTATCTCTTGTTGTTCTGCTTCGCTTTCTCGAGCATCAACAGGAGTTTGCTCCTCAGTTGAAATATCCTTTGAAATATCTGCTTTAGGGGGGTTGACGGGTTTTGTTGTTGTCGATGGGGGAGTGGTTTCGGGGAGGGAAGCGATCGCGAAAAGATTCGGGATTCTGATGCCAAAAACGAAGAAATCTCGCCCAATCTGTTCCACTTCATAGGGTTCGATTTCTGCAAAACGAGCGTCCGACGTGAGTAAAACCCCGAGGACGCTCACGGGAACTTGTAAAAAAAGATTGCCCAATCCAAAAGCAATCGCTGCCCCGAATAAACCGAGTAAATGCCAGCGCGGCGAGAGGGGAGTCGCGATCGCTGCCAGGGGAGCAACCCGGTAAATTTGCCAGATTGCCCACACCATAAAAATCGCCACGGCGATCGCGGCAATGCGGATTTTCAGCGTTTTAAACAGGCGTAAAATCTTGCGCTGTTCCGGGGTGAGGCGATCGGGACGAACTGCCAGCACCAAGAGTCTGAAAATATCAAAAGGTCGCTGCCACTGCATCCAAGCCACGGGAACAATCCCCGCGATCGCCAAAAAGGCAATTTCCAGCGCCACCGGAAGCACCGGATCTCCCGCCGCCAGTCCCAGCCAGACTGCCAACAAACTCAGGGGGACGACGGCCAAACCCGCCAAGTGAATCCATAAAAAAGGTTCCGAGCGAAATGAGTTCATGTTGATAGTTGACAGTTGACAGTTGATAGTTGACAGGTGACAGGTGATGGCGGGGAGAAGGAAAATTCCTTCCCCAGTGTTCTCAAACCTAGGTTGGAGAAAGAGTGCGGCGCTTCATGACCATTTGATAGGCCTCGATAATATCGCCCTCTTCCCAAGCATTGAACTTGTCGAGGCCAATGCCGCATTCGTAACCGGAATTGACTTCCCGCACGTCTTCTCTGACCCGTCGCAAAGAGTCGAGAACGCCATCGAAGACGACTTCTCCCTTGCGACGCACGCGGATGCGGCGGTTGCGCACGACTTTCCCCGAGAGAACGTAACAGCCGGCGACAGAGCCTTTCCCCACGGGGAAAACCGCCCGGACTTCCACCGTTCCTAAAGGTTCTTCCACCTCTTCGGGTTCGAGCAAACCTTCCATTGCCGAGCGAATGTCATCTAAGAGGTTATAGATGATATCGTATTCGCGGATATCTACGGCCTCGCGATCGGCAGCCGAAGCCGCACCGATCGCCAAATCCGTGTTGAAGCCGACGATCACCGCACCACTGGCTGCCGCTAAATCCACATCGGTTTCTGTCACCTCTCCAGGAGCCGAGAGCAAGACGCGGATTTGCACTTCATTTTGCGGCAACTGCTCCAAGGAACTCAAAATCGCCTCCACCGAACCCTGTACGTCGGCTTTGAGGATGAGATTGAGTTCTTTGAGCTCGCCTTCTCGGGCCTGAGCGGAGATGCTGCTCAAAGAGACGCGGCGGGACATCGCTTGTTGCAAGCGGGTTTCCCGGTTTTCCGAAGCGCGACTTTCCGCCACCGTCCGGGCTTCTCTTTCCGTGGGGAAGACCTCAAACTCATCCCCGGCGGCGGGAACGTCATTCATCCCCAACACCTCCACGGCAAAGGAAGGCGTTGCGTCTTCCACCCGATCGCCGATATCGTCGACCATCGCGCGAATTTTCCCAAAGGAAGATCCGGCGACCAAACAATCCCCCACCCGCAAGGTGCCGTTTTGGACCAATAAAGTGGCCACCGGACCGCGAGTTTTATCCAAATGGGCTTCGATCGTCGTGCCTTTCGCCGCGCGATCGGGGTTGGCGGAGAGTTCTTCAAGTTCTGCCACCAAGAGGATCATATCCAAGAGAGAGTCGAGATTTTCCCCTTTGAGGGCGCTCACCGGCACCATAATGGTCTCGCCCCCCCATTCTTCCGTCACCAAGCCCAATTCCGCCAGTTCTTGTTTGACGCGATCGGGTTCGGCACCCGGTTTATCAATTTTGTTAATGGCCACGATCAGGGGAACTTCTGCCGCCTTGGCGTGACCGATCGCTTCTTTGGTTTGCGGTCGCACCCCATCGTCGGCAGCCACCACCAAAATGGCAATATCCGTTACCTTCGTTCCCCTAGCGCGCATGGCAGTAAAGGCCTCGTGACCGGGAGTATCGAGGAAGACCACCTGCTGCATTTTCCCGTTATGCTCCACATCGACGTGATAGGCACCGATATGTTGGGTAATGCCTCCGGCTTCCCCTTGAGCGACTTTGGTTTTGCGGATGGAGTCGAGGAGAGTGGTTTTGCCGTGATCCACGTGCCCCATAATCGTCACGACCGGAGGACGGAATTGCAAGTTTTCCAAATCTGCCACATCGAGCATTTCGCTCTTGGTCGCGGCGGCTTTTTCTTCTTGGGTTTCTCCTTCGATCCCCAACTCTTCGAGCACCATCTTAACGGTATCGAGGTCTAGGGTTTGGGTGATATTGACGGCAATTCCCTTGGAGAAAAGATTTTTAATGATTTCGGTTTCGGGAATGCGAATCAGATCCGCCAGTTCTCGCAGGCTCAAACTTCCGGTTAAGGCCACTTTTTCTGGGGGTTTGGCAGAAACTTTCGCATCGGTTTTCGTCCGAGAGTCTTCTTTGGCCCGTTCTTTCGAGTCGGCTTTTGTCGGCGGTTTTTTGCCCGTCTTGGCTTGGGGTGCTGCCTTCACGCGCTGGCTCGTGGGTTTCGGAGGACGAGCGATCGATAGGCTGACGGCAGCGGGAGCGACGAGGCTGCCGCGATCGACATCGAATTCATCGTCATCGTCGTCGAGAATCAAGGCTTTACGCTTCTTCTTGCCTCCAGCTTTGCCGGCTTTGCCGACTTTCCCGGTTTTCCCAGCCTTCCCGGTTTTATCTTCGGTGTCTTCTTCCTCTTCTTCCCATTCTTTCGGTTTGCGACTGACACTGGGACGCTTGAGTTTGAGTTGAGGTCGTTCCGGAGGAGCGAGAAGGGTTGCTTCTTCAAAAATCTCTTCTCCTTCAACATTAACCCCATCGTCGAGATCGTCAGGAGAGATTTCCTCGCTTACCTTGGGTTTCCGCAATTGGGGCGGAACGGGTTTTTGTGGTTTTTGCTGGAGTTTCGCACTGGGTTTAGCTTTCCTGACCTCTTTTTCTTTATTGCCTTCCTTTTTGCCGCTCCGACTTTTTCCCTCTACACTCGCGATCGCTTTCTCGGTTTTCACGTCTGGTTTGCCCCCGGCTTGTTTCCGTTCGGACTTGGGGGCGCCAGGTCTCGAGGATTCCAACTCCCTCGGAGATGTTTCGCGAACGGTTCGCGACCCATCGGATTTTTTCCCTTTGCGAGGCGCGGGTCGTTCGTTAAGTTTTTTGGGGGAAGTGGGTTGAGGTCTGCTCGGAGGAGCGAGCAGTTCGCGCTTGGCCTCGGGTTTGACCTCGAGTGGGGCATCGAGTTTGACCTCGGGTTTGGCCGCTTGGGTTTCCTTTTGTGGAGCCAAGTCCGAGACCGAGGGACGCTTGGATGGTGCAGTCAATGGCGATTCCGATCGCCCCATCCCTTGTTCTGGGATTTTCTGTTCTGGGATTTTCCCGCTCTCTCGTTCTCGCCGTGCGGGGCGTTTGGGGGTCATTAAGGGCGCGCGCTCGACGGTGGCAGCCGGTGCATTGTTAGTAGGAGATGGCTTGGATTTCGGGGGACGATTGGGCGGTGCGACTAATTTCGGACCGTCAGCACGGGAGGCCGGAGATCCCGAGTCGCGCTCTCGCTGGGGGGCATTTTTAACGGCCTGTTTAACAATGCCGCGAATTTCGGGTTTGCGCGGGGCTTTGGGACGAACCGATCTGGACAAAGATGCCCGTTCCTCCCTCGATTTTGAGGGAGGGTGTCGCTCGCTTTTTTGGGGGGGTTGGTAGGTTTTCGCAGCCGCGCGAATCAGATCGACTTGCGCTTCTGTAATCGTGCTGCTGTGACTTTTGACAGCAATGTCAAGTTGCCCGCAAATGTCTAAGATGTCTTTGTTTTCCAAATTAAGTTCTTTAGATAAGTCGTAAATTCTGGTTTTTCCGTTGTTCATGCAATAGTCCCCGTTTTCGCGCTCGGTGGTTATTTGGGTGTAATGGTGGATTAAACATTGCTGGCTTTCATAGGATTTGGGTGTTAAGGTGGGTTGGCATTGCGCTGTTCGATCGCTGCCAGGCGCGATCGTAGCGTTTGATAGAGGTCTTGGTAGACTTCTGGCGGCACGTTGGCTTTCAGGGCTCGCGCCAATCGGTTTTTCTTTTGCGCTGCCTCGAGGCAGTCGCGTTGGGGACAGAGGTAAGCAGACCGTCCCATCCCTTTATCTAATTGTACCGTTTGCTCGGAAGGGACATCACCACCTGTTTGTCTGACAATTCGCCAAAAACTACTTTTCGGGGCAACTTTTCGACAAGAAATACAGCGTCGCAGGTTGGGTTTCAAGATTTTTCCTCCTTTCCCCATTCATTTTTTCCCCATGGGTCTCCCCCGGGCTGGCATTCGAGAAACGCTACTTTAATTTTCTCATTTTTTTGGGTTTGGGGGATGGGTTTTGGGGTTATTCTTCTTCTGTGACTCCTTCAACAATCCCTTGGGGCTCTTCTATCTCTGACTCGGCGACGGGCTCGGGTTCGGGTGTCGATTCCGGGCGGGAGGCTTGTTCGGTTTTAAAGGTTGCCGTATCTTTAATATCAATTTTCCAGCCGGTCAGACGAGCGGCAAGACGAACGTTTTGACCGTCTTTGCCAATAGCTAGGCTGAGTTGATTTTCCGGTACCAACACGAGGGCCTGACGTTCTTCGGCATCCACCAGGCGCACTTCATCGACTTTCGCGGGACTGAGGGCATTAGAGATATAGGTGGCGGGATCTGGAGACCAACGAATGGCATCAATTTTTTCCCCGCGCAATTCGTTGACGACAGCTTGAATGCGAGACCCTCTCGCGCCAATACAAGCCCCCACGGGGTCTACATCCCGTTCGAGGGTATCCACGGCAATTTTTGTGCGCGGACCGACGTGACGGGAGGGGGGATTAGCTTCTCGGGCGACGGCGACAATGCGCACGACTTCATCTTCAATTTCTGGGACTTCCGTGGCGAATAAATCCACCACTAAACCCGCCGCCGCTCGGGAGGCGAGGAGTTGGGGACCGCGATGGGTGCCATCTTTGACTTTTTTTAAGAAAACTTTAAAGGTGGCATTAGCGCGATAGTTATCATTGGGCAATTGTTCGCGTTTGGGCAGTTCGGCTTCCACTTCCGGTTTGCCAAAGCCACTCGTGACGGCGACGATCGCGGATTGGCGTTCAAAACGGAGCACTCGGGCCGGGAGGACGGTGCCTTCGAGGTCTTTGAATTCGTCTTGAATCATTTTGCGCTGGCGATCGCGCAGTTTTTGCAGTAAAACCTGTTTGGTTTGAATGGCGGCCATGCGTCCGAATTCTTTTTGGTCGGGGGTAACATCCAAGACCACGGCTTCCCCGAGATGGACTTCGGGGATAAAGGCTTCGTCGGGGTTGTCTTGTTCTTTACTTTTGAGCAAGCTATAGACTTCTTCGAGGGAAATATGATGATCGGGGTTTTCGATTTTCTCCACAATCGTTTTGGTGGACAGGATGCGAAACCCTTCTTCGTCCGTATCGAGCTCCACATCGAAATTATCGAAATAATCTTCGCTAAATTGAACGCGCTTTTCGAGTTGTTGCGCTCGGCGATAGCGTTCGTAACCTTTGAGAAGGGCTTCTCGCAGGGCTTCTTGGACTTCGTTCTCGGGCAGGTGATATTGAGTGCCGATCTCTTCGAGCATTTCTTTGAGTCCGGGCAAACGAATAACGAGGGACACGGGTAGTTCTCCTTAAAAATAATGAATGATGGGAAATGAGAGGAATGGGGAAATGAGAGGAATGGGGGGAATGGAGGAAATGGGAGGAATGGGAGAAGAAGTTCATCCCTCATCCTTTATCCTTCATCCCTCATCCTTTATCCTTCATCCTTCTTCTTTGTCCCAAAGTTCGACGGTGGCGATCGCTTCTCGAGGAATGGCGAGGGTGCGACCTTTTTGATTGAGATAGACATGAGTTTCGTCTCGACCCTGAAGCCGTCCTTGCCATTCTTTTTTCTTTTTAAAAGGGGTATGGGTTTTAACGAGGACGGAAAAGCCTTTAAAGGTGATAAAGTCTCGTTCGGTTTCGAGTTGACTGGAAAGTCCGGGGCTAGAAATTTCTAACACGTAGGCATTGGGAATGATTTCCCTCGCATCGAGACGTTCTTCGAGAATACGACTCATCCGCTCGCAGTCTTCTAAACTGATATCACCGTTGGGATTGCGAATATCCACGCGCAAAATGGGGGGATGCCGATTGGTTTGGTAAACGGCGCTCGCGACGTCCAATCCCAGTTGTTTGGCAATGGGCGTTGCAAGTTCGAGAATTTGGGGAATGAGAGGATGAGTCACGATAACGGCATCAACGACGATGAGGTTCAACAGATTGATTCAACAAAAAAAAGCGGGTTTCCCCCACTTTTCCAAACTTTCCAATTGACTTTGGGTTGTTGGCGATGACTTTTGCGGAAGAAGTCATCTCTTTGTGCAACATTTAACTCATTCAAAACCAACACGCTTTGAATGCAGTATGGCATTACCGTAATGGTAAAGGCTGTTGCTGGCAAAGTCTTGTTCGAGCAAGACGCTCTTAGAGGCGATTAATGTGCCTACTCAAAACCCGCACGCTTTACTTCACCCAGTCCATTTTTTAACGTCGCTTCTCTTGGTCGGTTGGATATGCTGAACTATCTCTTGGTCGATTGGATATGCTGAGGAAACCTCAGCATCCCTCGACCGCAATTCAGCATGCCCCGACCGCTAACTTACGACCAGTTATCTGTTGATAACTTCTGGTTCTTCGTTGGGCGAGAGGGTTCGCCTGCAATCGCAAGTTACTAACTGGGTTAAATTTAGCCGATTCTTGAGATTTTGACAACCCTTTTGTACCCCTACCCCAGTCAAGAATCCGTGAAGCAGGAACTCCCGATCGCAAGGTTGGGAATCTCCCAGCACAGAACGCGAAGCGTTGAGCGGCGAGAGGATGTCAGCGTTTGATCCACCAAATTGCCCCAGCTCCCACAAAAGCACAAAGAGGAAAGAAAGCGATCGCGAGCCATGCCAATAATACGGCTAACTCGGTGGATAAATTAACGCGACGATTGGCAAATTCTCTCGGACGAATCGATAAGAGTTGCTCGTCTTCATGGGCCAGCCATTTGACAGAATTGAGGAAGACATCGCTGTTAAATTGTTGCTCGAACCAGCCGTTCGTTGCAAAACTCGCATTCCCAAAGACGACCATTCTGACTGGAGGTGGATTGTCCTGCTTGTTATCTTCTTCTGGTTCTTCATTCTCTGACTCCTCTGAATCCGTTTGAGTCGCGTCCGTATCTTCTTCGCTGGATTCTTCCGTCGCCCTCCCATCTGAGTCCTCTGGGTTAGATTCCGTCGTCTTTTCTGTTTCGTCTTCTTCTGGGTTTTCCTCTTCTTCTCGACTTTCAAAGTCATTTGAATCCTCTGGGCGATCGCTTTCTTCTTCCGATCCGAAAGCGCGCTCGAGGGCAACCCCAATATTAATTGGACCCGGCAAATCTTCCTCGGGATCGAATTCGAGGGTATCGGAAGTTAAATCTCCTTCCGCCCAACTTTCTTCATGGGTCATGACAATCGGAATGGCTCGAATGTTATCCTTTTCCTCAATCATAATGGGAGTCGAGAGGGGATAAACCGAGAAACGGTTGCCAAACTCGAGGGTAATGGGATGAGTACCATAGCGGTTCGCCAACGGAGTCGTGGGACCATAACCAATCACGCTCCCGGTTCCCGAAGCATCGATCGTCAAGCGATCGTCTACTTCAATCCCCCATTCTTCTAAAAGAGCATCTAAACCGGGTTCGCTATCGGGGGCTAATAATAACAATAAGCTGCCTCCCTGCTCTAAATAGCGTTCCACTGCCTCTCTCTCCCCGAGAAAGAGGGGGCGCTCTGGAGAGGCGATCGCCAGCACCGTTGCATCTTCGGGAATGCCAGACTCGTCGCTCAGGTCGAGAGGCTCGACTAAATACCCTCGCTCCTGCAAACTGGTAACAGCTCGAGAAAGTCCCCTCTCTACCGGTTCTAGGGGTAATTCTCCGTGACCCTGCAAGAAGTAAACCTTGGGCGAGCGATCGCGCAAGATCTTCTCGATCCCATTGGTAATTTGAATTTCCGAGAGCGGTTGTCCTTCTCGTAGGATTTGGACTAATTGGGTTTTGTTGCCATAATCCAAATGCACTTCCCCGAGTTGTTCGACGGCATACTGTTGGGATAACCCGATCTCGATTTGGGGATCGACAAATTCATACTCAAAATTCGGACTCAACTTGGCGTAACGCGCGAGTAAATTGCGATCGGGAGGGGAGGGAGCGGGTTCAAAGATCCAAACTTTGAGGGGTTGGGTCAAATTCTCCACCAGTTGTTGCGTTTGAGGAGCAAGAGTAAAGAGTTGCGTTTCTGTAAAGTCCCAACTTTGGGCGTAACGCACGACCAAAAAATTAAACCAACCCAAAATCACAATTAACGAGATCGTCGCAATCAGAGCATCCGTTCCCGCCCGAGTTGCCCGTTTTTGCAAAAGATGGCGAAATTTTCCGCTCCATAATCCAGCGCTGACAAGGGTGATAAAGATACCGAAAACAGCTAAAAAGATCGTTAAAAATGACCAACTCCCATTAACCAATCCTGCCACAAAACCGGCTGTTGTTATGCCTAAGCCCACCCAAAATAGGAATTTCCACAAGTTGTGTTGAAAGTGAAAGTGTTGGACGAAGTTTTTCATCGGTGTCGGATGGGGAAGCGATAATGGGTTAGGAACGCTGAAAGCGTAGGGTTTCGATGGACTGAGCCGTCAGGAATATTCCTAGGATAATGTAACTGGCAAATAGTGCCAAGCTCCCCAGATCGAGAACCCCTTGCAGGAGGGTATCGTAATGTTTGACGAGGGAAAGATGGGTGAGAATTGTGCCGAGGGGTTGGGGAAGGCGATCGGCAATCACGTCCATGAGGGCGAGAAAGAGGACGAGGCCAAAGGTTAAAACGGCTGAAATTAAGGAACTGGAAGTGAGGGATGAAATAAACATGCCCAAGGAGAGAATTGAAGCTGCTAAAAGAATCAGTCCCAAATGGGCGAGTAAGGGGACGGCGGGAGGAAAGGTCGGCTCGGCGGCACTAAACGCGATCGCTTCGCAAATCAGTAACGGGACGAGCAGGGTAATATAAAAGGTCACGACTCCCAAAAGTTTGCCGAGGGCGATCGCCCAATTAGAAATCGGGGAAGTGACTAATAATTCTAACGTTCGCCCTTTGCGTTCTTCCGCATAGAGTCCCATGGAAAGAATTGGCAAAATAAAGGATGAAATCGAACCAATCATACTTAAAAATCTCAGCAAGAAAATATAGGCAACATCCACGGTCGGCATAAATCCCGACTGTTCCCGTATTGCCACTTCTTGAATAACTCCGCTCGGGCCCAAGAGGACAAAGACAAAAACAAAACCCGACAGCAGCCAGAAAATCCCCGCCACAATATAGGCAAGGGGAGAAGCAAAGTAACTCTGCAATTCTTTACGGAAAATAGCAAAAATGAGCACGATTGGTTATTGGTTGTTGGTTATTAGTTATTGGTTATTAGTTATTGGTTATTAGTTATTGGTTGATAACTGTTCGCTGTTCCCCAACTGGTGACTGGTGACTGGTGACTGGTGACTGATAAGACTGGTGACTGATATTGTACAGGTCTTCTTGCGGTTTGGTGTCGATCGCTCCCCCTGACATTATGGTAAAAATTACTATAATTAAGAATATTCCCTCACCCAGCGAGTCGAAATGACAACAGATCGAGCCTTAACGATCGCGCCTGCCGAATATAGCTTGTTGACCGACCTTTATCAACTGACCATGAGTGCCTGCTACGTTGGTGAAGGCATCGAAGACAAGCGCGCGAGTTTTGAATTGTTCGCGCGATCGTTTCCCCCCAAATTTGGCTATTTAATTGCGATGGGACTGACGCAGGTTTGTGAGTATTTGGAAAATTGGCGTTTTTGCCCGGAGCAAATTACAGCTTTGCAAGCAACGGGAATTTTTCAAAATGCCCCCGATCGCTTTTGGCAAATCTTGGAGTCCAGTCAGTTTAGTGGGGATCTTTGGGCGGTACCGGAAGGAAGCGCCATTTTTCCCCACGAACCGATTTTGCGGGTGGAGGCTCCCCTCTGGCAAGCACAACTGGCAGAAACCTACGTGTTAAATACGATCAACTATCAAACCTTAATTGCCACCAGAGCCGCGAGAATTCGCGATACAACAGGGGAGAGGGCAAAACTCTTAGAATTCGGCACGCGACGGGCATTTAGTCCTCAAGGGTCAATGTGGGCGGCACGGGCGGCATTGGCGGGGGGGTTGGATAGTACGTCGAATGTTTTGGCGGCTCTGAAGTTGGGAGAGAAACCCGTCGGGACAATGGCTCACGCCCTTGTGATGGCGGTGGGTGCCTTAGCGGGGGGAGAGGAAAACGAGGCGTTTAACGCTTTTGCTCGCTATTTTCCCAGAGCGCCTTTGTTAATAGATACTTACGATACTGTCAAAGCGGCGGAAAGTCTGGCACAACAGATAAAAGCCGGGGAAAAACAAGTGATGGGGGTGCGTTTGGATTCGGGAGACTTGGCTGTTTTATCGCGACAGGTGCGATCGCTCCTGCCCGGGGTGTCGATTTTTGCCAGTGGCGATCTCGATGAGTGGGAAATTGCCCGCTTGCAACGGGAGGGGGCAACGATCGACGGCTACGGCATCGGTACTCGTTTGGTCACGGGAACGCCAGTCAATGGGGTCTATAAACTGGTAGAAATTGACGGCATTCCTACGATGAAATTATCTTCCGGGAAGGCCACTTATCCCGGGCGCAAGCAAATTTTTCGCCGGGAAACTCCAGCAATTCAAGACCGTCTCGGTTTGATGGAGGAGGAAGCGCACAAGGGAGAAACACCGTTATTAGAACTGGTCATGAAAGCAGGAAAACAGGTTAAAGAAGATGAAGCGATCGCGACCATTCGCCAGCGTGCGGCGGCTTCGGTTGCCAGTTTGCCCGGGGAAACCCGCCATTTAGAACATCCCCAACCCATTCCCGTCGAAATTTCCCAATCCTTGCAAGATTTACGAAATTCTTGGATGAAAGAACAGAATTCAGTCACCAGTCACCAGTCACCAGTCACCAGTTAGAAAACAGGGAACTCCCCATTACCCATTACCCATTACCCATTACCCATCACCCATTACCTATGAAAAACATTGCTTTATTTGGTACCAGTGCCGATCCGCCGACTGCAGGACACCAACTGATTTTGCGGTGGTTGTGCGATCGCTTTGACTGGGTTGCGGTTTGGGCTTCGGATAATCCCCTCAAATCCAAGCAAACGCCCCTAGAACATCGCATGAAAATGTTAGGATTGGCGATCGCGGCAATCGATGCACCCCACCATAACATTAGCGTGCATTGGGAATTAAGTCATCGCTACAGCGTCGAAACCATCAAAATTGCCAAACGAATCTGGGGAGAAAATAATCATTTCACTTTTGTCGTGGGTTCCGATATTATTCCTCAATTACCCCGTTGGCATCGAGGAGATGAACTCTTGCAGCAAGTTTGTTTCCTCATCATCCCGCGTCCGGGTTATCCTTTGCGTGAGGATGAGTTAAAAGCGATTGAAGCAAGGGGAGGAATCTATGCGATCGCGGATTTCAATGCTCCCGAAATCTCGTCTTCAGCTTATCGCAATTGGCGCGACAGTCGCTTAATTTTGCCTCTTGTTGAAGATTACATTCACCAAGAACAACTTTATGCGTCGTAATTGGGTAATGGGTAATGGGTAATGGGTAATGGGTAATGGGTAATGGGTAATGGGTAATGGG
>JBFRWJ010000717.1:0-4063 GCA_051439525.1 Spirulina sp.
TTGACCAAATTGGCATGAGAAAGATCGGCACCGGTTAAATTCGCACCGCTCAATTTTGCCTCGCTTAAGTCAGACCAGCGCAGGTCTGCCCCGCTTAAATCCGTCCAGCGCAAATTTGCGCCCCGCATATCCGATCCGCTTAATATCGCTCGCGTTAGAGTGGCTTGGGAGAGATCGGCATCTCGTAAATTTGCGCCTCGTATATCTGCCCGCGTCAAATCCACACCGCTTAACGTTGTTTGTTCGAGAATGCTTTCTGCGAGACAAGCACCTCGTAAATTAGATTCGCTTAAGTTGCAATAACTCAGAGTGGCTTCTCGGAGAGAGGCTTCTCGCAAATCCGTTCCTTCTAAATTCGAGCCGCTTAAATTGGCCCCGCTCAGATCGGCTCGAATCAGTTCGGCACGAATGACGAGAGCTTCCATCAATTCAACTTCCCGCAAATCAGCCCGGATGAGATTGGCGACATTCAGACAGGCATGATTGAGAATAGATTTAGAGAGATTCGCCCCGCTCAATCTGGCAACATTGAGTTTTGCGCCGCTTAAATTGACCTCGCTCAAATTGGCCCCGCTCAAATTCACGACATTGAGTCTTGCCCCTCTTAAATCGGCACCACTGAGATTAATATTTCTCAAATTGGCTTCATTAAGGTTAATATTACCAAAGTTTCTCGTTCCCGAGAGGTATAAACGGCGTAATTCTTTAACATTCATGAAAATTGGAGAAGGGAGGTAGATGGGCGCGATCGCAAAGCATAACGAATGTGGAAAGAACTTTCCAGCATTTGAGTTCTTTTTAGCTTAAAAATCGATGAGGTAGGGAGCAATTGAGATCGTGGTGACAACAATCGGCATTGTGGGTTTGGGATTGATTGGCGGTTCTTTGGCTTTAGATCTGCGATCGCGAGGATACCGAGTTCTCGGGGTTTCCCGCAAGTTACAGACTTGCCAAACCGCCATCTCGCGACAAGTTACCGATGAAGCCGACATTCATTTATCGCTTTTAGCCACGGCTGAGGTTATTTTCATTTGTACGCCAATTCGCGCAATCGCGCCAACCATCGCCGCTCTCGTTCCCCATCTATCCCCGAACGCGATCGTTACGGATGTGGGGTCGGTAAAAACCCCCGTTGTCGAGACCATAATGCCATTATGGCGGAATTTTATCGGCGGGCATCCCATGGCCGGCACCGAAGCCCAGGGAATTGATGCAGCACAACGAGATTTATTTGTCAATGCGCCTTATGTTTTAACGCCGGTTGAGAATACGCCCCCCGAGGCGATCGCGCAACTCGAAGCCATTATCGAGGCGATCGGGGCGAGATTATATTCTTGTTCCCCCCAGAAACACGATCGCGCCGTTGCTTGGATTTCTCACCTTCCTTTATTGGTGAGTGCGGGGTTGATCGACAGTTGTTTGGGGGAAGAAGATGGAGAGGTTCTTCAATTAGCGCAATGCTTTGCCAGTTCTGGGTTTCGGGATACCAGTCGCGTCGGAGGGGGCAATCCAGAGTTAGGATTGGAAATTGCCCGAGCCAATCGAGAAGAAATTTTGCGATCGCTTTCCCGCTATCGCCAGAATTTAGAGGGGTTGATGAGAGCAATCGAAGGAGAAGACTGGCAAAAATTAGAACAGATTCTCCAACAAACTGAATCCGGACGCAAACAATTTTTGTGATTTGTTGTGGGTTATTGGTTATTGGTTATTGGTTATTGGTTATTGGTTATTGGTTATTGGTTATTGGTTATCCCCCCTAACCCCCATCCCCCCTTCTTTTCCCCCCTTCCCAAGGGGGGCTAGGGGGGATGAAGGGGGGATTGGTGACTGGTGACTCTTCGGCAAGCTCAGAGCATCGCTGGTGACTGAAAAGACTGGTGACTGAAAAGACTGGTGACTGGTGACTGATAACTTCTCCCTTTCTCCTTTATCATAAAAAAATTCTCGGTGTTTTTATCTCATGTCTCCTAATTTGCCCAAACAAGACGCGATCGCGCCCTTAAGCGTGGGAAACGTTGTGACGGTGGCTTTTGTTGTCTATCGTTCTCATCTGCGCGCTTACTCGGGAATTGCCTTAAGAGCGATTTTGTGGATTATCCTGCCGCTTTTATTTTTTATTCCCGCTTTTGTTTCCTTGGCATTTGATACGGTTAATAGCGCTGCGATCGGTCTTTCGACTCTCTTGGGACTGGTTGCGTTAATTTACGGGATGGCTAAATATTTGGCGAATTCTGCCATGATTTCTCGATTGACCTTTTACGAACTGGCCAATCGCCCGGAAACCGCCAAAATGGCTCGCCCTCAAGTGATGTCTCGATTGTGGCGCTTTTTCTGGACTGCCATAATTTTGCTCGTCCTCGCGATCGGACTGTATATTCTTTTTGCCATTATTTTTGTCGTTGCGTCTTTGCTGGTCTCAGTTGTGACGACCATTATTGCGGCATCTGCTGGCAACTCTCCCATTGTGGCGGGAATCATTGCCGTACTCTTGGCACTGATTGGCATGTTCGGGCTTCTCATCGGTTTTTTATGGTTTTACGCTCGCTTGTTTATGCTGGCAGACCTTCCTTTAGCAACGGCAATAGAAGAGCTTTCCCCTACGGATACAATCGGACAAAGTTGGTATTTAACCAAAAATAACGCCTGGCGAATCGTCGCTATTTCAACCATTGCCTTTTTGATTACCCTGCCCATTATTGCGATCGTGCAAATCCTTTCTCTGATCGTACAACCCTTGATTTTGGCGACACCACCCACGTCTTCTTCCCCCGCACTCATCGCGATCGCCTATTTATTTCTCTATGGACTGAGTTTGGCAAGCAACCTCATTCTGATTCCTTTCTGGCAAACCCTTAAAGGCGTACTGTATTACGACCTCAAAAGTCGTCGCGAAGGACTGGATTTACAATTAAACCAGTAGGCGAGTAGGACTTCCAGCGTGAAAGACCCTGAAGCGGGATGCGAATTGGTCGCCAGCCAGCTAGGATTATGATTATATTTGCTTGCATCTGCTTGCCATCCAAATCAATGCGCTAAAGGAGAAATCAATATTGTCTCGTCGTTATTTGTTTACCTCGGAATCCGTCACGGAAGGGCATCCCGACAAAATTTGCGATCAAATTTCGGATACGATCCTAGATACTTTACTGGCAGAAGACGAATACAGCCGCGTTGCCGCCGAAGTCGTGGTCAATACGGGTTTAGTTCTGATTACCGGAGAAATTACCTCGAAGGCACACATTAATTTTGTCGATCTCGCCCGGAAAAAAATTGCTGAAATTGGCTACACCGATTCTAGTAACGGCTTTTCTGCCGATAGTTGTGCCGTTCTCGTCGCCATCGACGAACAATCTGCCGATATCGCCCAAGGCGTAACCAGCGCCCAAGAAGAACGGCACAAATTGAGCGATGACGAACTCGATCGCATTGGTGCGGGAGATCAGGGGTTAATGTTCGGTTATGCCTGTAACGAAACTCCGGAACTCATGCCCATGCCTATCAGTTTGGCACACCGGATCTGCCGTCGCTTGGCCGCCGTCCGCAAAACCGGGGATCTGTCCTATCTCCGTCCCGATGGCAAGTCTCAAGTGAGCGTCATTTATGAAGATGGCAAACCTGTCGGCATCGATACGATTCTCATTTCGACCCAACATACTGCCGCGATCGGGGATCTGACGGACAATGATGCCATTCAGGCTAAAATTAAAGCCGATCTCATGGAAGCGGTGGTCCAACCTGTTTTTGCCGATATTGATGTCAAACCCGACGAGAAGACCCGCTTTCTCGTCAACCCGACGGGGAAATTCGTTATCGGCGGTCCCCAAGGAGATGCGGGGTTAACGGGGCGGAAAATTATTGTCGATACTTACGGCGGTTATTCCCGTCATGGAGGTGGGGCTTTTTCCGGTAAAGATCCCACCAAGGTCGATCGCTCGGCGGCTTATGCTTGTCGTTATGCGGCCAAAAATATCATTGCCGCAGGATTGGCGGAAAAATGCGAAGTTCAAGTCAGTTACGCGATCGGCGTAGCGCGTCCCGTCAGCGTTTTAGTGGAGACTTTCGG
>JBFRWJ010000718.1:0-19250 GCA_051439525.1 Spirulina sp.
AGCGGGGTTATCCCTTTAGTTTGATTACCGAAGCATCCGTAGATTTGGCTCAAGATGACGAGCTTTTAGAGTTGATGATGGCGGCGAATTTTAGTGCGGTCTTTTTGGGGATTGAAACGCCAGATACGGATAGTTTGGCACTGACGAAGAAGTTCCAAAATACCCGCAATTCTCTCGTTGAAGCGGTCTTAAAACTCAATCGCACGGGATTGCGGGTAATGGCTGGATTTATTATTGGTTTTGATGGGGAAAAACCGGGAGCCGGCGATCGCATTATCAATTTTGTGGAAGCGACGGCGATTCCCTTTGCCATGTTTAGTATGTTACAAGCGTTACCTAATACGGCACTTTGGGATCGGTTAAAAAAAGAGGGTCGTTTGCTAGAAGAATCTAAGGAAGTTGCAGGAAATCAAACCAATTTAATGAATTTTGTTCCCACTCGTCCCATTGAAGAATTAGCGCGGGAATACGTTCGCTGTTTCTGGGAATTGTACGAACCCCATCGTTATTTGGGACGGGTTTATCGCCATCACATTCAGATGAAACCCAAGCCTCACAAACCCAAGTTTAAAATGCCAGAACTCATCGAAATTCGTGCCCTAGCCACGATTATTTGGCGACAGGGCATTAAACGAGATACTCGGGGGCAATTTTGGCAACAACTTTTCTCGATTTGGAAACAGAATCCTCGGGTTTTTATGTCTTATATTGCTAACTGTGCCAACCTCGAACATTTTATCGAATATCGTCAAATCGTTCGAGATGAAATTGAAGCACAATTAGTCGAGTTTCAGGCAGCTAAAGAGAAAATTGCCGAACCCGTTCAATTGGCATCTTAGGACAGTACGATCGCGTTTGAGTTTTCCTCGGGTAAGTCGGTTGGGTTTTGTTCGCTCAACCGACAGCGATCGCCAAGATTTCTAATATTTCAGACATTCCCAATCTTGTTCGTTCGCGATGAGATTGACCACATCTCCTACAGTTTTCCCTTTACCCGCAATCAAGGGTGAAGGTTGACGGCATTTTTGAGGTTTTGCGGGGATCTCCTCTAGGATGGTAATGGCAATTCGTGCAGAACTCAAAGGTGGTTTTTCGGTTAACCACTTGATTTGACCATTCTCATATAAGGCTTCGTATTGCATTGGTCGAACGCTTGCTCTAACCTAAAAGTATTATAACATAAGGCCGGATCGCGATCGCATGGCGACTCGAGGTCAGGATTAAGCGGTAAAAATTTGTTCTGCTGTTAAGCGTAACTCGGGAAAAACGACTGATGTGATTATGGCTTCCTTGCTGCTTTTCCTGCATTTTTCTTTTGCTGATGATTGACAGAGGAACGAAGAACCGAGTTGATGAGAGATTGATAACCTTTTCCTTGACTTTTAAACCAATCTAAAACGTCCTCGTCTATCCGGATAGAAATGGCTTTTTTCGCAATCGGCTTCACAATTTTGGCGTTTTCCCAAAAGCGATCGTCTAATTCGGGAATATCCGAGGTATCAATCGCGGCATCGGGGATATTCTGTAATTCTTCAAGTCGTTTCTCTGAGATATTCATAGTATTGTTTGAACGGCTACTATAACCCCTTGGCTGCCAATGCTGCTTTTAACCGCTCTATTTCTACATCCCTCTGGTCTGGAGTCGGGTAATACTCCACAGGAATGCCTAGCATCTTACTCAGGTAATAGGCTGCATAATCTTTAATGCGGAATTCATAGGCATTACCCACTGTAGCTTCTTCGCTGCCATCATAGGGCATAGCTGGATCGGCACGCTCTAGCAGCTTTTTTAATGAGGGAACCGCTTCTATACCGATCATATCAAACCGAATGCCTACAGGTCCTGCATCTTTAAATTCATAGAGCAAGCCCCAAGAATTCGCCATGCCCGTGTAATTGTTGAGTAAAGCTCGGGCATAGATTTCGGCAATTGTTTCCCCACCCACTTCCTCAACAAAGGAGAAAGACCGCTCGAATAGCACCTCGCAGGCTAGAAAACGGGCTTTCATCGGGGCATCGCGATCTTTGATAATTTCCTCTAAAGTTGAGTAGCTGTTGGGTTGTTCCCAGATCCGCTCGATAATTTCTTCACGGTGCAAATAATTGAAGAAATCTCCATAAAAATCGTTAGCGAGTTGCTCGGCCAGACTGTTGGCATCTTGTGACTTAGTGTCCATCATCCCAAGTATCCTTATAATTGACGGTTTGCCCCGCAGCAGGAAGATTTCCGGGGCGATGGTTGCCTCCTTCCTCTATTCGTGTCACGCGATCGCCCTCTTTAACCAGATATTTATACTCGAGGGGCTGATTGGCTTTATCTTCATTCAATCTGACGACTCCTCGCCAGAGACCCGGATCTACATTAACAAAGTCTAATTTCTCTGCGCGATCTCGATCCCAATCCCCGAGTTCGGGTTTGTTTCCATGCACGTAGATATCTTCGCCGAAGTTAGTCTTATATGCCACTTCAAAGGTTGCTACGATCGCATTGACGGGCAATTTAACGGTGTCATTACCATCGCCACTATCTTTTAAATCATCTACTCTGACCGAGCCCGTATAGTTTTGCAATGCACCTGTCAGGACGATGACGCGAATATAGTTAACACCCCCTATTGTTATGGTTTTCTCTTGACGGAGCTTGTCACCCTTACTTAACTGTTGTTTCCCTTGATTGACCCCGTTCAATTTGGCGTTCTCTAGGTCTGTATTGTTTTTTTCGACTTCGTGAGTCCCTCTGGTTTTACCTTGATTCCATTTGGCTGCAGCATCCAAGAAGTTTGCTGAGGGAACTCCCTTCGAGACGATATCGAAAGGAATTATAGAAGGTTTCTCATTTCCCTTCCGTTCCCAACCCCATTTGACCGATCCATAATACGATCCTGCTTGATTCCCTTCTACCGCAATTGCTGTGGATTCAAAGACTTTACTGGAGTTAGGTCCCCCCGAAACCGTCGGTCCATCGTTGAGCATTGCCTTGCTCCACGTTCCATCGACCTGTTTTTCGGCATAACGACCTTGGCCCGTATGGGAATAAGCGCCCAGTTGAGCTTTATTGTTTGGTTGATTTGGATTTTTCTTCGTGGCATAGATGGGGTTGGGGTATTCAGAAAGTCGATCGACTCGATGTCCCTCAGCAGTCATCTTAGAAGCGGCATTCGGGTCGATGGCCGCAACCCGATCATCTTTCACGGCTTTGATCGTTTGCACCAATCCCACCTTGGTGGCATCAGCCCGATCGTTGGGTTCAAATTCCAGGGTCATTCGCAGTTTATCGGGATTATCCGTATTGGGCGGCTCGAACTCATAGATTCGATCTGTAAAGGTTCCGTAGTGGCTCTTTTTGGCCGCTCGCTGGATCATCAAATTAGAGGCACTCAACCCAACTTTCTTCGCTTGCATCGTTGGCTTCTCCCCCCCTCCATTCTGCTGTACTACGTGGGTCAACTCATGGGCGATTAACTCCTGTCCTTCTCGACTCGCCGGCTGATAAGCCCCCTGCCGAAAAAACACGTTCTGACCCGTTGTAAACGCTTTGGCCTGAAGGGATTGATTCAAGCGATCGGCATTACTATCCGTATGCACCCGTACCCGACTGAAATCCGCTCCCATTGCCTCACCCATCGAACTCTGCAGTTTCGGGTCTAGAGATTGCCCGCCACTCGCAGCACCCTCGATCGCAGATTCTACCTCTTGACTTACCGTTTCTCCGGTCAGTGCGCTATCTCTTTGTACCATAGGCTCGCACGCAATTTTCTCCTCGGTTTCATCTCGTTGCACTATGGCTGGAGTATTGATCTCTCGTACCACATCTTTGGCAACTCTATCCGCTTCCTGCTCGTATTTGTCTCCCACTGTACCCATGCTTAACTTCCTCTGAATGGGTTCCGGACTCTGAAACTGCCGCAGCAAAGGATGATTTTCTGCCGCATCCTTAGCCAGTGGGGTATATTCCGGCATTTTTACAGGCATTTTTACATCTGTATTCAATCCTGCGACCGGATCGCGTCGAACCGCGATCGCGGGGGGGGCCAAAGATGGGGCTTTCTTCTGGCTCGGTGGACTCCAATTCACCGATTTTCGTGCTTTTTGCTGGCTCATCTTTAACCTTTACGCTCCAACTGGCGATATTTATCTTGAATTATATTTCGACTTTAAGAATCCCGAATTTTCGATCTTTATCCTATCTCGATCCACGCGATCGCAAGCTCTTGCTCTTAACAAAAATTAATGTTTTCGATCTTTTATTATGCTAGGTGATATCTTGGGTTATGCAGTCTGGGGAGGCAGATTGCCACAAGCTGATAGAGAATACGGCTGGGATAATTTTCTTAACGAAATCGGAGTAATTTGCTGTATGAAGAGTCCGAGCGATCGCCATTGGTGGGAAGTGAATTCTCGCTATTTCATTGCCAATGTTACTATGGTCTATCAGTTTTTGGAGCAACAGTGGCAGCATCAACAAAATCCTGACGGGGTTAGCCTCTCAGACTCTCGCCTCTATCTAGAATTTCCCGAGATCTCGCCGCCGATCGCCTTAGAACAAATCTATCGAACCTTTAATTTCTCTACTTTTGAGATTTATCTCTTATTAATGGGTGCGGGAATGGCATTGTTTCCCAAAGTCTCCTCATTATGTGCTAATCTCCACCAAAATCCACAGCAGGCATATCCCACCTTTGGGCTGGGTTTACAATACTTGCCCAATGCTTATTGGAGTGCTTTTGCCCCAAATGCCGCCTTGCGACGGTGGCAATTGTTGCAAGTGGGAACCGGAACCGTACTCACGCAATGTCCCTTGCAAATTGACGAATGTATTTTGCACTACTTGATGGGAGAATCCTATTACGACGATCGCCTTTCTCATCTCCTCAAACCTTTAAGCGATCGCGATGCCGATCCCCTGCCTCCCTCTCACGATCGCGTCGTCCGAGAATTAGTCGAAATTTGGGAGACTCCAGACCCCTTATGCGACTCGGTACGCGTTCAACTCACGGGTTGGGAAAGCAACGATAAAAGCGCGATCGTTGCTGCAGCCGGCGATCGCCTGAATCGTCCGGTCAAAGTATTACTCTGCGATCGCTTGCCAACCGACCAAGAAAATATAACTTTTATTATCAAAAGATGGCAGCGAGAATACACTCTGACTCAAAGTTTTCTCTTACTCGATTGCGATGCCCTCAACCTCAGCGATCCGACTAAACGAGCAACAGTTTTACAACTGATTGACGATCTCAATACTCCCTTTGCCATCGCCACCCGAGAGCGAATTTACCATTCACGATCGCCTTTGAGAACCTTCGAGATCGCTCCTCTCACCTATCAAGAAAAACTCGAACTTTGGCAAACTCATCTCGGGGAAACGGCGGTCACCCTTAACGGTCGAGTCGAGACCATTGTCGCGCAGTTCAATCTCAGTCAAACTTCAATTAAAACTGCTTGTCAAAGTCTGAGAAAATCAACAATACACTCCCTGTCAAGCGACGAAGTTAATGATGCGGAAGACCCCGATATAGAGAGCGATCGCTTGTGGAACATCTGTCGAACGATGGCACGTTCCCGCCTAGATGACATGGCACGACGCATCGAAACCAAAGCGACTTGGGATGACTTGATTTTACCCGAAAAACAACTGAAAACCTTACAAGAAATCGCCGCACAATTTCGCCAGCAAGCTAAAGTCATTCAAGAATGGGGATTTTCCCGCAAAAACAGTCGCGGTTTGGGCATGACTTCCCTTTTTTCCGGACCCAGTGGCACGGGAAAAACAACGGCGGCTGAAGTTCTCGCCCGCGAATTCAATCTCGATCTTTATCGCATCGATCTCAGTAGCGTCGTGAGTAAATATATTGGGGAAACGGAAAAGAATCTGCGCCGGATTTTCGACGCGGCAGAGTCCGGCAGTGCCGTGTTATTATTTGACGAAGCCGATGCCCTATTTGGCAAAAGAACAGAAGTCAAAGATAGCCGCGATCGCCATGCCAATGTTGAAGTCAGTTACTTATTACAAAGAATGGAGGCATATCAAGGATTAGCGATATTAACTACAAATTTAAAAAAAGCCCTAGACCAAGCTTTTCTGCGGCGGATTCGTTTTATTGTTTCCTTTCCCTTCCCCAATAATCAAGCCCGAGGGGAAATTTGGGCGCGAATCTTTCCCGCAGAAACGCCCACCCAAGGACTCGATCCCAAAAAATTAGCCTCCCTATCCTTGTCCGGTGGAAATATTGCCAATATCGCTTTAAATGCTGCGTTTCTTGCTGCTGATTCAGGGGAACCCGTGATGATGAAACATATTCTCGCAGCCTCGCGAAGCGAATGTGCGAAAATTGAAAAACCGTGGGTTGAGTCCGAAGTGCGCGGCTGGGTTTAAAAGTCAATCCAAGGCAAAATTATGAATTCAAAGTTCAAAATGAAGATTCCCACAAGATAGCAAGCATCTCTACCAATCGGGCCGCAAATACGCAATAATAGAGAGCAATCTAGAGTAAAATTGACCCCTCCTGCGTTCAATCGCCATGAATAGCCCCTTCCTCGATCGCCTCAACAGTCCCCAACGTCCCGTGATTGTCTTTGACGGTGCCATGGGAACTAACCTGCAAGTGCAAAATCTCACCGCAGCAGACTTTGGCGGGGAAGAGTACGAAGGATGTAACGAATACCTCGTCCATACGAAACCCGAGGCAGTTGCAACCGTTCATCGCAGTTTTTTGGAAGCCGGTGCGGATGTTATCGAAACCGACACGTTTGGCGGCACGCCCTTCGTCCTCACGGAATACAATCTCGCAGAGCAAGCGTATTATCTCAATAAAACTGCCGCCGAATTAGCCAAGAAAGTCGCCGCCGAATATTCCACCCCAGAAAAACCTCGTTTTGTCGCCGGATCCATGGGCCCGGGAACGAAACTGGTCAGTTTGGGGCATATTGATTTTGATACTCTCAAGGATGCTTATATCGTCCAAGCCGAAGGATTGATCGATGGGGGGGTAGATTTACTCCTCGTGGAAACCTGTCAGGATGTCTTGCAAATTAAAGCCGCCTTAAACGCGATCGAAGAAGTTTTTAAAAACCAGCAAAAACGTCTTCCCCTCATGGTTTCCATTACGGTAGAACAACAAGGGACAATGTTAGTGGGAACCGAAGTGAGTGCCGCCCTCACGATTTTAGAACCCTATCCCATCGATATTTTAGGGCTAAATTGTGCCACCGGTCCCGATTTAATGAAAGAACATATTAAATATTTATCGGAACATTCGCCTTTTATCATTTCTTGTATTCCCAACGCAGGTTTACCCGAAAATGTCGGCGGACAGGCACATTATAAATTAACGCCGATGGAACTGAGAATGGCGTTAATGCACTTTGTTGAAGACCTCGGTGTACAAATTATCGGAGGATGTTGCGGTACCCGTCCCCCACACATTCAACAACTCGCAGAAATCACCAAAACCCTCAACCCAAAAGAAAGAAAACCTCACTACGAACCCTCTGCTGCTTCGATTTATAGTTCTCAACCTTACATTCAAGATAATTCCTTCCTCATTGTTGGAGAAAGACTGAATGCAAGCGGCTCGAAAAAATGCCGGACGCTGTTAAATAAAGAAGATTGGGATGGGTTGATTTCTTTGGCGAAATCTCAGGTGAAAGAAGGCGCACACGTTCTCGATGTTAACGTGGATTACGTGGGACGGGATGGAGTCAAAGATATGCACGAACTTGCCTCCCGTCTCGTGAATAATGTGACGCTTCCTTTGATGTTAGACTCGACAGAATGGGAGAAAATGGAGTCTGGTTTAAAAGTTGCAGGAGGGAAATGTATTCTCAATTCTACCAACTACGAAGATGGCGAACCTCGGTTTTATAAAGTGCTAGAATTGGCAAAGAAATACGGTGCGGGAGTCGTTGTCGGTACGATTGATGAAGAGGGAATGGCACGGACGGCAGATCAAAAGTTTGCTATTGCCAAACGCGCTTATGATGCAGCCGTTGAATATGGCATTCCCGGACGCGAATTATTCTTTGATTCCCTCGCTTTGCCAATTTCAACGGGGATTGAAGAAGACCGAGAAAATGGCAAAGCAACTATCGAATCTATTGCCCGCATTCGCGAAGAATTGCCCGATTGTCACGTTATCTTAGGAGTTTCTAATATATCCTTTGGTTTGAATGCGGCGGCGCGTCAAGTCTTGAATTCTGTCTTTTTACACGAAGCGATGCAGGTGGGTTTAGATGCTGCCATTGTCAGTGCCAGTAAGATTTTACCTCTCGCGAAGATTGATGACAAGCATCAGAAAGTCTGTCTGGATTTGATTTACGATCGCCGAGAATTCCAGGGGGATGTTTGCACCTACGACCCCCTGACGAAGTTAACAGAACTCTTTGCTGGGAAGAAAGCGAAAAAAGGAGAAGCGATCGACCTCAATCTTCCCGTCGAAGAACGCTTGAAACAGCATATCATCGATGGAGAACGCATCGGCTTAGATGCAGCTTTAGAAGAAGCCTTAAAACAATATCCGCCGTTACAGATTATCAATACATTTCTGTTGGATGGCATGAAAGTTGTGGGAGAATTGTTCGGTTCTGGGAAAATGCAGCTTCCTTTCGTGTTACAATCTGCCCAGACGATGAAAGCAGCCGTGGCCTATTTAGAACCGTTTATGGATAAGGAAGAAAGTGCGGGAAATGCCAAAGGAACGGTCGTGATTGCCACGGTAAAAGGAGACGTACACGATATTGGTAAAAATCTCGTCGATATTATCCTCTCCAATAATGGGTATGAGGTGATTAATCTGGGAATCAAACAACCCGTCGAGAATATTATTAAGGCGTATGAGGAGAGTCATGCCGATTGTATCGCCATGAGCGGTTTATTGGTCAAATCTACAGCATTTATGAAGGATAATCTCGAAACTTTTAACGATCGCGGCATTACCGTCCCCGTGATTTTGGGAGGTGCTGCATTAACCCCGAAATTCGTCCATCAAGATTGTCAGAATACTTACAAGGGTCGGGTGATTTATGGGAAAGATGCGTTTTCCGACCTGCATTTCATGGATAAGTTAATGCCTGCCAAGAATACAGAAAGTTGGGATGATGTCAAGGGCTTTCTAGGAGAATTTGCAGAAGAAAATGGAGCAGTTAAAAATGGTTCTCAAGGGGCAAATCTTGAGTCATCTGCAAGGGTAGAGGAAGAGGAGAAAACCCGAGAACCTGAAGTTATTGACACGCGACGTTCGGAAGCAGTCGATATTGATATTCTTCGTCCCACTCCTCCTTTTTGGGGAACGAAAATATTCCATTCGGAAGAGATTCCCCTAGAAGAAGTGTTCGAGTATTTAGATTTACAAGCATTATTTGTGGGACAGTGGCAATTCCGCAAAACGAAAGACCAATCGAAAGAGGAATACGATGAGTTTGTACGGGAAAAGGTGCATCCAATTTTAGCAGAATGGAAACAGCGTATTTTCGAGGAAAAATCCCTACATCCCACCTTAATTTACGGCTATTTTCCCTGTCAGTCTGAAGGCAATACCCTCTATATCTACGATCCGGAAAATCCCGAACAAAAACAGGAAGTTGCTAAGTTTGAATTTCCCCGACAAAAAGACAAGCGACGTTTGTGCATCGCCGACTTTTTCGCACCGAAAGGATCGGGAGTTATTGATGTGTTTCCCATGCAAGCGGTAACTATGGGAGAAATTGCCACGGAATACGCGAAAAAGCTGTTTGATTCTGATGACTATACCAACTACCTTTATTATCACGGCATGGCGGTACAAACCGCAGAAGCCCTCGCAGAATGGTCTCATGTTAAGATTCGTAAAGAGTTAGGATTTGGTGACAAAGAACCGGATAATCTGCGGGATATTTTACAGCAACGCTATCAGGGTTCTCGCTACAGTTTTGGTTATCCTGCTTGTCCTAATATTCAGGATCAATACAAACAGTTGGAATTATTGGGATGCGATCGCATTAATTTATATATGGATGAGAGCGAACAACTATATCCCGAACAATCTACCACGGCAATTATTACCTATCATCCCGTCGCCAAATATTTCAGTGTATAATTAGGGTTGAACAACAGGGCAAGTCGAACAGAAACCGATCTCGAAGAATTGAGACAATTGATTCTTGCTTTAGATATCAAGTTTGAGAAAAGAATGGCTTCCTCCTTTTGTCCCGCTCTATCTCAATCTTAAAAGAAATCCCAAGGGAGAAATGGGGGAATATTGCAGCGAGTGATTAGAAACTGCAATATTTGGGTTAATGAAAAAAGTGCTGTCGCTGCCAAACCAACCAAGCTACCACAGGAGCGCCTAAAAGTGCGGTGACGGCATTGAGAGGCAAGACGGTATCGCTCCCGGGAATCTGAGCGATCGCATCGGCAAACAGCGCCAGCAAAGCGCCGAACAGGATGACTGCCGGAATCAAGACGCGATGTTCCACACTTTTGAAGGAACTGCGACATAAATGAGGAACGGCAACGCCCAAAAAAGCCACGGGTCCGCAAAATGCCGTCACCGTCCCAGCTAAAAGTGCGGCACTCAGCACGATCCCCGCCCGAACGGCTTGCACGGATAAACCCAAACTACGAGCCTGTTCGTCTCCCAGTAAGAGTAAATTAAGAGAACTGCATAATAATCCAGAAACGACCAACCCGATCGCTACCATCGGCAACAAAACGCGAATTTGCGGCCAAGTCACCCCCGCAAAACTGCCAAACGTCCAAATCAGATAAGTTTGAGTCCGTTCGATGGAGCTAAAGTGCAGTAAAATCGTGACAAAAGCTGTCGTCAGATAGCCGAACATCAAACCAAAGACCAATAAAGCCAGTTGACTGTGCAGCCGTTGGGAAATCAGGAGTAGCAACCCCGCCGCCAAACCCGCTCCCACTCCCGCAGCGAGAGCGATACCGAGATCGGGAATCGTCGTGCTTCCCGTTGCCAAAACCACCCCCGCAACGGCTAAACTCGCCCCTGCATTAATGCCCAAAATAGAGGGCCCGGCGAGGGGGTTGCGAAATAGGGTTTGCACTTGCAGCCCACTGACGGATAAAGCCGCTCCTGAAGCGATCGCGGCGAGGGCGCGAGGCAGGCGAAACTGTAAGATAATCTCGCGCCATGCCGATCGCGTCGGTTCTTGTCCCAGTAAAACTGCCAGCACTTCAGAAAAAGGAATCTCAACCGATCCCATTCCCAAACGCCCCACAAAAGCGATCGCGAGGAGGAGAATTAAGAACAAAAATAGCCAAGTGCGATCGCCCATCAGGTTAAGACGCAAACGCGCCGAACTTCGGTTTTGTGAGTGCCGTCGGGATGGAGGGATAACAGGCGAAAACCGGGCTGGCGATCGCCTATATTGCCGTCTTCTCGTTGCAGTTGCAGGCAGGTGGAGGGAGTCCCGTAGAAATCAATCTCTCCGCGTTGTTGATGAAAAGTGCTGTGAATGTGACCGAAAAGCACTAATTTAACGTGAGGGAAGCGATCGACGAGGGTGAGAAATTCATCGGCATTTTGTAGGCTCATCAAATCCAACCAATCCAAATCCGTTGGTAGGGGATGATGGTGCAAAGCAATGAGGGCGGGAAGGGAACAGCGTTGCAATCTGTCTTCTAACTTTTGTAAGGATTCTCGGGGGAGTTTTCCTTCTCCCCACTGCGCTCCGGGTTGGGTTGAATCTAAAGAGAGGAATTGCCAATTTCCCAAAATAGTAGCTTGAGGAGGATGGAAGAGGGGATGGGTAAAACTGTTGAATAAGGGCGCGATCGCATCGTGGTTTCCGGGCAGCCAATAGGTGGGGATTTGTAGGGGCGCAATGAGGGCGATCGCTTGTTGGTAAGCGGAAGATTCTCCCGTATCGGCAATATCTCCAGTGAGTAAGAGATAATCCGGCTGCACTGTGGCAATCTCGTGCAAAACGGCTTTGAGAGACTGCCAAGGATTGCACCCTCGCAGGCGATCGCGGGGATGGGAGAGGAGATGGGTATCGGTGAGGTGAGCGATAAGAGTCACGATTATTAATCCAGTTGGCGATAATATTTAAGTTTGCGATCGGGTAAGAGTTCGGGGTGTAAAATAGCAATGAGATCGGCAAGAATGAGATGGGGTTCGAGCATTCCCGTTTCCCAATAATCATTACCGCCCTCGGGGGAGAGTCGAGCCGCAAGATTAAAGACCCGATCGCCTTGCAGGGCGGCAAATTTTCTATAGCGGACATCGGCGGAGATCGCGTCTTCTCGACTTTGCCAATTTTGGCTGACATTCAACCAATAATCGGCATCTCGAGCGCGATCGAAAACGGCTTCAAAATCTTTGGGAGAACTGCCCGCAATGGGCAGATCCGACCAAATATAATCGGCTCCGGCATCTTGGAGAAACTGCCCGACATAACTATTCGCTCCGGCAACATACCACGTTCCCTCATAACTAAATCCGGCAAAAACTGTCGGGCGTTCTTTTACCTTGCGAGTTAATTCTGCAAGGCTCTCGTATTCCCGAGCGATCGCGCTGAAAATCTCGTTCGCTTCTGCTTCTCGATTGAAAAATAGGGACGTAAATTTTATCCATTCCGATCGACCTAAAGGAGAGGATTCCATGTATTCTGCGACGATCGCGACGGGAAGTCCGACGGCGTTTAATTGCTCGTGGCGATCGAATTCTGGATTGCCTGTCCCGTAAGTGAGGATTAAATCCGGCGATCTCTCGAGCAAGCGTTCCAGATTTAAGGTGCGACCCGACCCCGTTTCTATCAGTTCTCCCCGGTCGATCTTGTCTCTGACACTGACGGTATTGACAAAGGAAAAGCGGTTGACTCCGATTAAGCGATCGACGACTCCCAAGCGATCGAGGTGGGGTAAATTTGTGGTGGAGAGCGTCACGACGGTTTGAATGGGAATTGCGATCGCCTGCATTTCCTCGTATCCCTCCGGTTTGGGAGTGCCGCAGAGAACGAGCAAATATTGAAAAGTCGCGTTAGTCTCTTGCCAAGGATTGCGAACGGTGACGAGCTTGTAGTTTTTGTGATATTCCACGACAAAACCCGTTGCATATTCCGGTTGAATGCGTTCGCCAAAGTAATCCATCTCGGGATCGTAATCTTCCACGCATTCCGCATTCTCCCGATTTTCCGGCAATTCGATCGGCGATCGCGATTGACATCCAAAGGCAATCGCAATGGTGACAAATAGAAGAATGATTTGATATCCCTTGGCAAATCTTGTCATACTTAAGGACGGGGATAAAGGTGCGTTGCAATCTTATTCCCAGCGACCAGATGTTCTTCTACAATGCGCTGGGCAATATCGGGTTTTGCTTGGGCGTACCAAGTGCGATCGCCGGAATAGAAGACGATCGGACCGAGTTTGCAGACTTCCAAACATCCCGCCGTTTGCACGGGAATATTCAATCCTGCTTGTTCTGTTGCCTTCTTTAAAGCATCAAAAGTAGGCTGCCAATTGCGAGAAGGATTGCAGCGACTGGAGCGACAAACGGCGAGATAGGTACGCTTGAGAGGATTTTCTGTAAAAGGGATGGGTTGCTTGCCCAAAATGTAAATTTCCCGTAAGGTTTCGTACAGTCCGAGTTTTTCGAGTTGCGGCTTGCCTTCCGGTAACAAATCTTCATCCTCTCCTAAATAAGGATTGGGAAGAAAAAGGGTCATCATTTTTTCTCCCTCTCCATTCCAGAACTGAATCCCCCAACTGGTGGGCTTTCCTTTCTCGTTGAGACGGCGGTAGAGCGCCCCGCGACTCACCAAACGCTGCGATCGCAATTCTGGTGGCGTTTTGCAATGAGGCCCCCCTAAATGCTCCTCAATGCAAAGATGTAAGTGCCATGCTTCTGTTGCTACGGTGAGATAGCCATCGTAAAGAATGCAGATTTTGGGAGATTCCACAAAAGAGAGTTCTAGGACGCTCCCTTGTACGACATGACCGATTTGGACTTCTTGCCAGCGTTCTTGAAAGAGAGTATAGAGAAGCGGACCCAGCACGGCGATCGCGCAAGGAAAGTCCTCATATTCGATCGTTCCTCCCGTTGGCGTTGTTTCGGAAGTGCCACAGTTTAAAGGGGAAACCCAAGGATTAAATTCAGCCATAATTTTGCCTCAACTCGTGCCGACGATCGTTAAAAATTGTACTCAACTCCAACATTAACAGTCCGTCCGCCATCGGGGAAACCTGAAAATAATTGATAGCGGCGATCGAATATATTTGCAACTCCCGCAGTTACGGTTAATTCGGGTAAAATCGACGCTCGGAAACGCAGATCGAAGGTAGTATATCCGGGCAAGAATTCTGTATTGGTGTTATTGGTGGGATAACTTCCTAAAGAATTCATTAAAATTCCGGCATACCAGCCCGAGGGATTTTCATACCATGCCCCTAAGTTTAACTTATTTGCCCCAGCAAAACGCAATTCTTTGCCTTCTTCTGCGGGATTGGTACTATCAAGAATTTTCGGACTGGTGAGGGTATAACCAAGAGAAAAAAAGAAATTCGGGGCGGGTTGGACATTCAACGAAGCTTCAAATCCTCGCGTGCGAACTCGTCCGAGATTTTGAAACGTTCCCGAAATCCCATTTTGGGGAGGGATAATACTTTGAAAAGCAATGAGATCGGAAATCGTATTATCAAAATAGGTGAAACGCAACAAAGCAAAATCTGAAATGGATTGGTCAATTCCCACATCAAAACTATCTCCCCGCTCGGGTTTTAGATCGGGATTACCGATATTAGTCGGGTTGGCATTAAATAAATTGGCGATGGTGGGGGTGCGGAAATTACGAATGTAATTGGCGCGGAGAATTGTTGTATCCGAGGCTTGGATTTTTGTGCCGACGCTGGGAGAAGTCACGGAGCCATTAATTAAGCTACTAAATTCCTGCCGCAGTCCCAAAACCATTGTCCACTCTGGCAAAAGGTCGATAGCATACTGAGCAAATGCTGCCCCCTGACTAATCTCATCATTAAAGTTTGTCGTTACCAATCCCGTTGTAAAGTTTTCGCTGAAATTATTCACATTGGTGTTGCGATAATCGAAACCATAAACTAAATTTTGATTGGGGGCGAGTTGCCAGCGATGCTGGACTTGAAAACCGAGCGATCGCTGTTCGCTGTCAAAACTTTGTTGGGTTTGTTCGGTCAGTTGTAAAACATAAGGTTCGGTAAAGGTCAGCGTTTCGGCAGATTCGGTACGATTTTCAAAGCGCGTATCGAGGTAGTCGAGGAAAACCCGCGCCGTGACAATTGAATCGTCGCCTTCTCCGAGTTTGAGTTGGAAAGAAAGATCGTTGAGAAATTGGTCGGTAAATTTACGATTATTATCGGTCAAAGAATTAAAAAATCCTTGCCCAAAAACCGGATCGGCAACGGGTACGCCGCCGGGTACTCCCTGTTCTTTGGGAAGATAAAAAGAGGTGAAGCGCAACAGAGCGCGATCGCCGATTTCTTGTTCCAGTCTGACTGCAATATTGTTATATTCGGCATCGTTATTGATCCGCCTTCGGGTTACGCCGTCGATGGTGTAGTTGTAGTTATTTTCTGCGGCAATGCGATTGTAGTTAATAAAATAACCAAAATCTCCCAATGAGTCGCTGAGTTCTAAATTCTGCTCGTTGTAACCGTAACTCCCCACTTGTACGCCAATTTCGCCACTAAAATCTTCCGATGGACGGCGGGTAATAATATTAATAATTCCCCCGATCGCATCGGAGCCGTAGAGTGTCGAGCCACCTCCGGGTAAAACTTCCACGCGTTCGATAATATCGCTAGTAATTTCAGATAGATCGAAGCCGCCAAAACCCAAGGCATTAATCGGACGACCATCCAGTAAAATAAGAACTTGACTCGTATTAGAACCGCGAATAAATTGCCCGCTCAATCCATTCACTTCCGTTCCTGTCGTCCCATCCCCTAAAATTCCGGGGAGAAAGCGGAGTGCTTCTCGTACCGTTCTTGCGCCCTGCTGTTCGATTTGTTCGCGATCGATAACATAAGTCGGGCGAGTGGAGTCCCTTAAGGGGGCATCTCCTCGAAATGGCGTAGACGTGGGAGTATCTAAGATCGAATCCGTCACGTTGATGCGAAGAGAGGGGGTTTCATCTTCATTTTCTTGCGCGATCGCGGCTCTTGATGAGAGAGGAGACAGCAAAACTAACGTTGAAAGTAAAGAAAGGGTCAGGAAAGAATGTTGCATCGAAAAATTCTGACTTTGGGTAAGCGAGCGAACAGCAATTGAGAAAATTGCCTTAAAATAAGGATCTGGCGGTGCATTGAGAAGGGAAACCGCAAGCATGGCGAAAAATTGCAAGTGTTTCTACAGGTATCGTCGTTACGAAAGCAATACCCCAACTGAATCTTGGCAATGGCAATGCAGACATTACCGTTAGTGCCAAGACAACGGTCAATAAACAAAGATTGATTCATCTCAAATCAATCTCAAAGATGAGAAATTCTAACAACTTAGCGATCGCTCAAATAAAGCAATCAGAAGCGATCGCTGTCGATCGCGCCTCAATCGTGAAATTTGCCCAAAACAAAAACTTTGCATCAAATTTTGCATCATCTGTACCTCGCAGATGTTGATTGAACTGATAGTTAAGCGATCGGCGGGCATTCTGACTCAGAGATTGTAAGAACCTCATCACAGTTGCGGGACAGCGACGGATTTACACCGAACTTTCCCCGTTTCCTCTAGCGGCTGCTCCCCGCTAGAACCGATAACTTTCAAACTATACTATCTTTTGCGACCTTCGCAAGCATTTTTCTCAAAATCATTCTTGGGGATGATATTACCCACATTCCGCACTTCATTCTGAAGTACGGAAAAATACAGAAGAAAAACTGCTCTAAAAGTGGGTTAAAAAAATGTCTTGGCACGGAAATCCGCGATCGCGATCGTTTTCGGTGAATTGATAATGTTCCCTGCGAACTTAGAAGTCGAGCAACATCGGGGTTTTGTTGAATCCAAACTGAATTAATTGTTGAGAGATCCATAATTTCCCTTTTTTGACTGTTGATTGTTTTGGGTTCTTGAATAGCGAACAATTCTTGACCTAGAAAAATTTTTAGTCCCCATTTTTCCGAGAGCAATCTTCTCCTCTTCCATGCTCCAATTGCCAGTCTTTCATCTAAAGTTGCGATCTCGATCCAATAAGGTTTAACTTCAAAGTGCATCACTCTATCTTGCCGGACATACCCTTTTTCTCTAAGGAGAGTCTCTAAGCTGTTGCGATATATAATTGCGCTCGAGTCGGGATGGAAGTGCTGCATGACTTGAGTTAAGGGCATAAATAAAATTTTATTTATTTTGACACGGTAGTGACTCTTTCTATTGCCTCTATTTTGCGGGCTTGATAGATTCTGCTCCCCAGTCCGGGAGCATCTTTGTCGTAGATTACGGTACGACGAACAATCACGCTCATATTCTGAAAAATCGACTCATCAATTTTACTGTAATCTCATATTAAAAAATTGACAAGTCTAATATTAGATATTAGACTATAGCGAACCTGTGGGCGCTACGGGAAATCCTCCGCATTCTCTTGTGTTTCGAGCGAGCGGATTTTGGGTCAAACTGAGATGCAACCGAGCCGTGCCTTTTTAACAAGGTACGGCTCGAAAAGAAAATCTGAAAAATGGAAATGCTTATCGTTAGAGCGCATTGCTACCGTAAGCATCCAACCCGTAAGCGGGAATGCGATCGCTGTAGTCGGTTTCGCGACCCGTTACGGTTTTAGCAGCCACTTCAAAGCCGTCAGAATTCCAGTTGCGTTCGTGAATGGGCTTGCTTTGTTCGCCTCGGAAATATGCCTGCGTTCCTAAAACGGCTGCGGCAACCCAGCCGATTGTTAAAAGTACGAGTAAAATAGCCATGACGAACCTCCGCTTGTATCTGTAACGTTTTGTAAATCTCTTTGTAAATAAATGTAACGAAAATGGCAGGAGAGAAAAGCGATCGCCGTACTGGTTTGGATGGAATCGCGATCGCGATGGAGCCGCGATCGCGATCGTCTCAAACCTCAATCGAGCATGATGCCCGAGTTACCCCAATGCGATTCTCATTCTGATAGCCCGTGCGATCGCGCGACAATAGGGCGTAATGCTGTTCAACTAAGTCGGGCGATCGCCGACTCATAAGCGCTCGTGAAAGGGCTACTTTGAGCTAAGTTTTTATCCAAAGAATAGACGACAAATATAAACCGCACTAAAAATTCCCACCACATCAGCAATGAGTCCTGCCAGTAAAGCATGACGAACTTTTTTAATGCCAACAGAACCAAAATAAACCGCTAAAACATAAAAAGTGGTTTCGGTCGAACCGTACATGGTTGCGCCAATTTTAGCAATGAGAGAATTAGGACCATAGGTTTCCACTAAATCACTGAGGAGTCCAAACGAACCTCCTCTCGATAGGGGACGCATAAACGCGAGTAACAGATTTTCTTTCGGGAAACCAATTTTATTGAAGACAGGGGCCAAAGCATTTAACATCAAGTCTAATGCTCCTGAAGCCCGAAACATTCCAATGGCCACTAAAATTGCCACTAAGAAAGGAATAATGCGAATGGCGATTTTAAATCCTTCCTTTGCTCCTTCAGTAAAAACTTCATAAACCTTGACCTTTTTGATTAAAAGGGCATAAGCGGGAATTCCTGTTAACAGTAGAGGCAGAATATATTTAGCTGTGGTATTCAAAATATCGGCAACAGATTCAATCATTGATTTCATCTTCTCCAGAGTTTTGATGAAGCTCGACCGTCAAGTCAAAGGCGGGGAATTTTTCTAGGGTTTTCACAGCAATAACCGCAGCCATAGTGGAACAACTGGTTGCTAAAATAGTGGTGATAAAAAGCTGGCTCGATTGTACCCCCATTAACGCCAATACCGACGCGGGTAAAATTAATTGCACGCTAGAAGTATTAACGGCGAGAAAGGTACACATAGCATTGGTGGCCGTATCTTTCCTCACGTTTAATTCCTGTAAGTCCTGCATCGCTTTTAAGCCTAGGGGAGTCGCGGCATTTCCTAACCCTAAAACATTGGCCGAAATATTGAGGATAATGGAACTCATCGCCGGGTGATCGGGGGGAACATCGGGGAATAAGCGTAACGTAATGGGACGGACTAATTTGGCAATCACTTGAACTAACCCCGCAGCTTCCGCAATTTTCAGAATTCCCAGCCAGAGGGCCATAATTCCAATTAAGCCAATGGCGAGTTCTACAGCTAATTCTGCACTGTTAATGGC
>JBFRWJ010000719.1:0-13483 GCA_051439525.1 Spirulina sp.
GGACTGAAACGAGCTAAAAAGCCGAGAACTCTATTATCTTTTTCTCTTTCCATCAAATGAATCCCGTTCGCGGGACTGAAACCGGGAACAACAGGCAGCCATCCGCGACCAACTTAATCTTTCCATCAAATGAATCCCGTTCGCGGGACTGAAACTGTTCTCCCCCCTTTTGGGGGAGCTTCAAGCCTTTCTTTCCATCAAATGAATCCCGTTCGCGGGACTGAAACTGTCATTGCTGCTTTCTGGATATTTCATTCCTTCTGTAGCGGCGTTGCATGCAACACCGCTACAAGGTTTGAGGCGATCGCGAATGGAGAAAGTGAAGAAATTCGTGAATCTCGCGTTTTATCGGGATTACCCATAAATTTATGAGAAGAAGCCTTGCGTCGGAGTCCCAGGAGCAATCAAACTGAGGTATGATTTTATCCTCTCGATCAGAAATTTATAACTTAAAGTCACAATTGGAAGTTCAGATCGAAGAAATGCTGCAAAGAGAATCCGTGTTTTAGGAATTCCTACGGATTCCACTACATTTTATCGCCTCAGCGTTCAATCTCCTGCCCCATGCTGCAATTGTAGCGATTAAAGGCGGTTTCTAATTCTCTGTGCAAGTCTTTGACCAACCAATCTGGTGTTAAGACTCTCGCATTTGCACCGTATTGCAGGATTCTCTGACGAAACCAAAAGATACAATCTTCCACGGTTTCGATATCGACATATCGAGCTTGGATATTGCGTTCTATGACTCGTTCTCGATTTCGTCGGGGTTCGTATTTGGCGAGGGGCCCGCTCATGCGATAATGAATTCTACAGGTGGGAAATTCTGACAGTAACCAACGAATATCTGACATTCCCCCGACACTGAGAATGCGATCGGGACGGAAAAGGCGATTTTTCTCAAAGAGTCCGTATTTGCAGTGAGTATCCGGAACGTGAGCAAATAGGTACATTACACCATTGTGAAAGCGCAATTCCGAGCGATCGAGATCCCATGTTATCGTCTCTCCTTGGCGATCGCGATAGCGAATTGTATATCGATATTGTTGTTCTAAGCGCTCTTGGAGTTTGGTCACGATCGCGGGATCGATATCTTTGCCATAATCAAAGGGAGGACTAAAATCAAAGTGGATGTCGGAGGGGCGATCGCTGTCCGAGAGCCTACCGATATTTTTGATATGTCCGGCTTGTCCGGCAAAGCCCATTTGAGAGAGGATATCTGCTGCTAGAGAGAGAGCCTGTCGCTGTTTGAGGGACAAAAGTACGGGAAAATTCGACTCTTGCAGAACGTAAGGACGATTGGGAGCGCTATCGATTTCAAAGCCGCACTCTCTTAACTTGCGAACGGTGCGGGTGAGTTTTTGCAGGACATCATGGGAGGGTTTGTCATTGCGATCGAGGAAGCGATCGAGCAGTTCTCCCAGTTCGTCTCGCTTTCGGGGTTTTTCCGCAAGCAGCCTGAGAATTTCGAGGGCAAAGGCGATCTGACTGTAGCGATCGCTCGTCGTGGATGTCATAAAACCCTTGAGGGATAGGAGTTAAAGGAATGTATAATTAAAGTTAGAATCGCAGATTAAAACCGATGGCGCAAATTATTTTAGAAAAAATTAAGCCGAGTTTAATGGATCGACTCGAGGTTCTCGCTCGGGCTAACGATCGCAGTTTGGAAGAAGAAGTACTGGCAATTTTAGAGCAAGTGTTAGAGTCCGAGGAAGTAATTCATCCCGAAAAAGCAGGATGGCAACCCGGTTTTTTTGAGGAGGTTATTGGGGGTTGGCAAGGAGAACCGCTAGAGAGAGAACCTCAGCCGCAAGAACAGGAGCGCGAACTTTTACTATGAGTTATTTACTAGATACAAATGTCTGTATTAAGTTGCTTAACAATAGTAACGAGGCGGTTGTCAGGCGGTTAGCTAAGGAAGATCCAAAAACAATCAATCTCTGCACAATTGTCAAGTTTGAATTATACTACGGAGCATATCGCAGCAAGAGAACGGAAGATAATATTGCCAAGCTAAAGCGTTTTTTCAAGCAATTTAATTTGCTTGATTTTGATAGTCAATCTGCTGAAACTGCAGGTTTGATTCGTACTCAATTAAACAAAAAAGGAACGCCGATCGGGGTTTACGATCTACAAATTGCCGCGATCGCACTGGCTCACGATCTTGTCTTGGTCACTCACAATGTATCTGAGTTTAGCCGAGTTGACGGGTTGCGATATGAGGATTGGGAAAGTGGTTAGGACGTTGTAAAGATTGCGCGATCGCTGGTCAAGACTCAGCTCGTCTCCGTTTTGGCATGGGTTTGCGTTGGATTTGAATCAACTCTCGATTCTCCTCCAAAAATGCTTCGAGACCCTCTAAAGATACTCAAATGGTCTCTTGGTTTGTCAGCTTAACCTCCAACATAGAATATTTGTATTGAAAATTTGTATGAGGGGAGGGGACTACTAGATTACACGAGATACACTAGGTTTCAGTCCCGGTATCGGGATTCATTCGCTGGATTCTGGTTGTCCCCTGTGATTATCATGCTAACACTAAATTTTTGGGTTCTAGCATATCAGGTGTAACCTGATATGGGTTCTAGAGTATCTTGTGTATGTCTAGAAATATAACTTGCCAAAACAAGGGCAAATGTGCTAAAAAAAAGACGTTGCCCGAACTCCTACATTCAAGCAACGCTCAAAAATTAATACCTGCTGCAAGGCAGGATATTTGACTATGCCTCATTCTATCCAACTTTCCTTTCTCAAGGAAGGCGAACAAGGCTTGGAAATTGACGAACGCTATATTGTTCATCCTCCTAAACCCGAGCCTGCAAAGGATTCAGCTAGTCCAAAAGTGTCTAGCCATCCACCTGCGAACCCTTCGCAGTTCCCAGATCGGCAGGAACGCGATCCAGCGATCGCATCCGAAATTAATGCAGCTTGATCCGAGCGCATCGACTGTACGCCCGATTTAAAGAAATTCGATCGCACTTCCATCAAAATTACCGAGATGTTGTCATTTTTTGACTATGGGCATCTCGGTAAAGGTATTAGCCTTAAAAATATCAGCCTTAATGAAGCAAAAATGAAAATTGAATTAAAACCCCTCTTTTCCCAGCTTAATGCAGGGATCGGCAATTGTCCATTGGGGTGCGAAACAGCCTGCAAAGTTTGCGAGGCCGCACCCGAGCATCCCAAATTGCAACCCGCAAGCGATCGCACCTGTCCTCTCTCGTTACACCAAGCACAAACCTATGCTGAAACGGTTTTAGGAGATGCTGAAATCATCTTTAATACTTCAGCAACGGGAGATGGTAAATCTCTGGCCGCTTATTTACCGGGATTGCTCGAGCCCAAGTATCGCATCCTTGCACTTTATCCAACCATTGAATTGATCGACGACCAAGAAACGCAACTGAACAAGAATCTACCTTGGTTTAAAACTGCGTCTCATAAAAAAATAGACAGTCTTTATGGTGCAGAATTAGCTCGCAGAGCCTCTAAAAGATCCAAAGGTCGAAAATTTAATGCGTTGGTGCGATCGTTCAAACAAAAACATTTTAACCTCACTAATCCCGATATCGCACACTATGCCACTCACGATCGCTATAAAAATCTCGCTTTCAATCCCGGTTTACTTCGCATTGCATTAGCTTCCTATCCTCATCTCTATCTCTGCGATGAATTTCATATTTTTGGGGTGCATCAGGAAACCGCCATTCTCAACAGCTTGATTTTAATTCGCAATACTCGTTCTCAAAAAAGTCCGCTCAAAGTTATTTTTACGTCTGCAACACCCAATCCTAATTTTATCGACCGACTCAAACGGGTTGGATTTCGCGTTCGTTCTGTGGAAGGGAGTTATCAGCATGGGGAGATTACCGAACATCCTCAAACAATCGCCGGGTATCGACAAATCAATCAAAAAGTCGAACTCGAGTTTGTAGAACTCAAAGATACAGATTCTCTAGCTTGGTTAAGCGATAAAATTGAGACAATTCGCTCGCTTCTGCGCTCGGAAAAACAAGGACGAGGATTAATTATTCTCAACTCTGTTGCTGTAGTGAATCGCGTTGTCAGTCAATTGCAAGAACTACTGGGGAACGAAGTAGAAGTTCGAGAAATTAGCGGTCGAATCGATCGCCAAGAACGCATTAAAACGCGAGAAGAACTGGCAAAAAGTGAAAAACCCGTTCTCATTATTGCGACATCTGCGGTTGATGTTGGTGTGGATTTTGATATTCACCTGCTCATTTTTGAAGCCAGTAATTCTGCGACTTTTGTTCAACGATTAGGGCGTTTGGGTCGCCACCGGGGATACGATCGATATAAGGCTTTTGCTTTGATTCCGGGATGGATGCGCTGGGTTGTTCCTCAATTGCAAAATTACGTTCGAGATGGAGAAGCGATCGATCGCGATCGTCTGCGGACGGAAATTATCGAACGAGTGTTTAGTCCTCCTCAAAATCCTTACAATTACGAGCGATATTTGAGCTATTGGGGAGCATTGCAAACCCAAGGAATGCTCTACGCTATAAGTGGTGCAAACATTAAAAGCAAGCGAGAACGAGAAGAAAAATTAAAAGTCACAGAAAAGCTCAGAGAGTCCATTCTCGCAGATTTACGCAAGATTTATCAAGAACAACTCGACAAAAAACGAGGTCATTGGTGGTGCTTGGGACAAGATAAAACAGGTCAAGCGATTCAAGACGAACTCTTGCGCTTTCGCGGAAGTTCGGATTTGCAAGCAGCCGTTTGGGAAAGCGATCGCTCGCGTTTTTATACTTACGATCTGTTGCGCTTGCTCCCTCATGCAGAAGTTGAAGTTATCGATCGCAAAACCTTTTTAGAAGCGGCTGAAAAATGCGATCGTTCGGAGGCAGAATTTCCCGAGATCTATATCCAAGTCTACCTCAAAATTAAATCTTGGAATGGCTTTCATGAAATTGATTTAGAGTGCGATGTCGATACAGAAGATCTCGATCTGTGTTTACCTACTCTCATCAAGGGATTGAGTATTGAGGGACATCCGCAAAGTAAATTTCTCCGCAAGTCTTTGAAAAAGAAAAAATTATTAGCTTTTCTTGTTCCTTTATCTTCTAAAAATTCGACAATTTGGACTGTTCGTAATGCTATCAGTCTAAGTCCCAATTTTGGATTATATCACCTCACAGATTCAGATGGCGAACATTATGCCTGTGCTTTCAATCAAGATGCTTTGCTGCTGGAAGCGATTAAATGGAAACTCAGACGTTGCGATCGCTCTAAACCTTACATTCTCTAATTTTTTGTAGTTTACAGAACTCAAGATCGATTATGACCACTTTATTACAAAGTTTACTCATTGAAACTCTCGCAGAAGAGAATGAAGATTCTGTCTTGCACGAGTTTATCAACACCATTTTACCGGATCTCGAACGCAACTTTGCTTTCATTCCTGCATTGGGAGGAATTGAAGAAAAATTTGCCAACAAAGCCGACCAAAGTTTGTTAGTTCACGTTCTCAATGGTTTATGTATTGCTTGGAATTTAAGCCAAGAATTATCAGATCCTTTATCTGAAGTCGAACAACGCTTGCTTTGTTTGGGATTTACTTTACACGATTACGACAAATATTATCACCATCGAGGTCAAGAATCTCCCGGCGCACACGATACATCAGAAATTGTTCGATTCTGTGAAAAATTAGCGGATATACTCCATTTTGAACGGTTTTGGGAAGACTGGAAAACATACAAATTAGATGTTTGTTTCCTTGCTCAAAATACTCAGCGAAAACGAGGGAGTGATGCGATCGCTTCTAACTGGGAAAACGATATCAAAAATCTTGTTCTCGATTATTCCGAACTCGATCGCTTGTGCGATCTACTGGCTTTCGGTGATATTTCCGTCCACATGACCAACCCTGCGGATCTGATTGCACAAAGTAGCGGCGATCGCTTATTTGATTATCTTGAATGGTTGGGATTAGATGAAGATAAAAAGTTAATTTATCACCGCTTGCGAGACTGTCGGGGATTGTTAACCAATCAAATACATAATGCGATCGTGAATTTTGGAGAAGATCGAGGTTGGAAACCGATTCTGTATTTTGCTCAAGGAACAATTTATCTCGTTCCACAGGATACCGATATTCCAACTTTGAAAGAAATTCAAGCAACAGTTTGGGAGACAATATTACAAGGCAATCCAGATAAAAATCTGAGAGGTTTAGAAGAAGTCTTTACCAATGGAGATGTTGGATTTATTCGCAGTGGTAAAGGATTGAAAATTGCACCGCTCACGCGAGAATTATTTTCTCCTGCGAAATTGATTCAATTGCTTGCCAACGTAGTTAAAGAAACGGTTAAAAATATTAAAAATCCAGCAACTCCCAAACGCTTGCAAAAAATAGAATTGAGCGATCGCGATCGGCAATTTTTAGAACGGGGTGCTGATGTTTGGGCGGATCGTTTAGCTGAGTTTATTATCCTCGTACAACGAGAGTTTTTTAGCAATTCGGAAGAGTTTTCAAGCTGGATTTTAAACACCTTAGAATTGCAAAAAGAAATTTCTTTAGAGCAAACTAAAGAGCAAAAAGGAGGTGTAAACTATGGTTGGTATCGAGTCGCTGCTCATTATATTGCTAAAACTGAGTTAGATCGTCACCCAACTTCAGCAGCACTCACTCAATTTTTGGAAGAGTTCAGCAAAAAATTAGCAAATTGGGCAGAAGAAAAACAATTACTTCCAACCCAGAATAATTCTACTTACCAATCATTTTGTAGTTACTTACAACAATATCTTGAGGTTGCTGGCTGGAAACAAAAAATAGTATCATTTGAGAGTGAGTTGCTGAGTTATATGGAAAATAAAAGCAATAACAGGCCGATTTGCTCGTTAAGTTCTGGAGAATTTGCCGCAGAAGATCAACTCGATTCTGTTGTTTTATTTAAACCGCAGCAGTACAGTAATAAAAACCCGCTCGGAAAACGACGAGTCAAACGCGGCATTTCTAAAATATGGTCTTTGGAGATGATTTTACGACAAGCCTATTGGAAAGCACCAGCAGGTAAGTTTGAAGACCAAAAGACAGTATTTCTGTATATTTTTCCAGCTTATGTTTACTCTCCTCAAACTGCGAGAGCAATTGGAAAGTTGGTGAAGAAGTTACAAAAGGTTAATCTTTGGGAAGTTCGCAAAAAATGGATTGAGGCAAAGATGAACTATCGAGAGTTACAGAACTTACTCGCAGAAGAACTCGACCCAGAAGCAGGAAAACGATTTGATACAAAATACGACTCAAGAGTATTACCTTTTATGGCGATCGTTCCGCCTAAATCTGGGAAAAAAACAAATACCGAGGCTTGGGTAGAACCTGCATTTTTATCCTTAATTTTACCACTGATTTTAGGGGTCAAAGTTGTAGCAACACCCAGTTCCGATCCAATCTATCGCAGCGATGCAGAGTTTTTAGAATCAATTCGCTTGGATGAAACACCTAATTTTTGGACTGGTTTGGGTTTAAAAAACGAGCTTCGCTTACAAGAATTAGAACTCGCTTTAAAGCATTTATTAGCTATTTATTGCTTGCATTTGGAGACTCGCAGCAATGCTCCAGATGCTCGCTGGCCTGCTTTTAATGGAACAGTACGGGAGGTGATGACCGATGTTTTAAATGTATTCGTTTTAGCTAATGAAGGATTGCGTCAAAAGAAACGCGATCCCAGCGATGAAGAAGTTCTTCGCTATTGGAAATTCGCCAAGTTATTCGCTGAAGGAGAATCGCAAATGTCAGACAAATTAGAATTAACGCAACGCTTGGTAGAAGAGTATCGAACCTTCTACCGAGTTCGCCCCAATCAATCATCGAGTCATGCAATTTTGCTCCCGCTTTCTAAAGCCCTGGAAGAAATTCTTTCCGTTCCCGATGATTGGACTGAAGAAACTATGATTCTTCAAGGATCGGGATTGTTAAAAGATGCCCTCGATCGCCAAGAAGCCTACAATCGTCCTTTCTTACTAGATAAATCTCTTCCTTACGAAACTCGTTTGGCGAAAGAATTGGAGGCAATTCGTACCTTTATGACGACTTGTGTTAAAGAGTTATTTGGGGGAATGTGCAAAGGCGATCGCGCTCTCTTACAGGAAAATCGCAATCGCATCAAATCCGGTGCAGAATTTGCCTATCGCTGGCTGGCTTTACACGATAAATCCAAGTCAACTGCAGATCTAGAAGATATTGAGTTTTAATTAATTTTCTCATTCAATAGGAGTAATCGTCATGAGCATTCTCGAAACCTTAAAACCCCATTTTCAGAACAGTTTTCCCCGTTTGGCTTCTGGGAAATATGTCCACTTTCTGCTGTTGCGTCACAGTCAATCTTTCCCTGTTTTCCAAACCGATTCCGTTCTCAATACAGCACGAACTCAAGCAGGTTTAGAAGTCCGCGATCTCATCAGTCGCCTCGTGATGTTCAAGCGCAAACAAACAACACCAGAACGATTAACCGGACGAGAATTATTGCGTTCTTTAAATCTCACCAGTGCAGATAAAGACTCAAAAACCAATTATTGCGAATATAATGGTGAAGGAAGTTGTAAAAAATGCCCGGATTGTATTATTTACGGGTTTGCGATTGGCGATAGCGGATCCGAACGTTCTAAAGTATATTCCGATTCTGCTTTTTCTCTCAGTCCTTACGAAAAATCCCATCGCAGTTTTACCTTTAATGCTCCCTTTGAAGGCGGAACGATGAGCGAAGGAGGAGAAATGCGGAGCGCAATTAACGAACAGGATCACGTTTTACCCGAGATTACTTTTCCGACGGTGGAAACGTTGCGAGATCCCACCTATGAAGGATTTATTTATGTGTTGGGAAATCTCTTGCGAACTCGGCGTTATGGCGCACAGGAATCTCGCACGGGAACGATGAAAAATCATCTCTTGGGGATTGCTGTCTGCGATGGGGAAATCTTTAGCAATCTCCATTTTACCCAAGCACTTTACGATAAATGTAAGGGCGATCTCAATGCACCGATCGCGGATTTATGCTATCAAGGTCGCGAAGTTATCGATGAATTAATGAGGAAGGAAACCGTGCAAACCAAACAGATGATTTTAGAAAGCGATCGCATCGATTCTCTCCTCGAGGAAATCAATGCGATTTACCAAGACGAAACGCGCTTGCAAGCAGTATTTTCGACGCTGTACGAGCAAACAAAAACCTACTCGGAAACTTACGGTGCTTTGAAAAAAGCGAGTAAAAAGAAAAACAAATAATTTTGTTGTTTGTTGTTCGTTGTTTGTTATTTGTTGTTGGTTGTGCGATCCGATCTCCTCAACCAACAACCCATTACCGATTACCGATTACCCATGACCAATGTTTATCTACTCTTGTACTCTGACATTGCACGATAATGTCTTTTTTGCAACGCGGGAAATGGGACTGCTCTATGAAACCGAGAAATATTTGCATAATTGGGCTTTGAGCTATGCTTTTTTTAGCGTTACCCACATTCCCCGTCCCTATCGCTTGCAAGGCGTTTCCGCGCAAAAACCCGCTTATTTGGATCGCGATCGCGAACAAAATCTCCTGACTCTCAACCAAGTTGGTATTTACGTTTTCCCCGCCAAACCCCTGCGCTGGTCTTATCAAGTGAATACGTTTAAAGCCGCACAAACGACCTATTACGGGCGATCGAAACAATTTGGCGGCAAGGGAGCAGAACTCAATTATCCCATCAATTACGGTCGTGCCAAAGAATTAGCAGTGGGCAGCACTTATCAAACCTATATTATCGCTGCTAAACCCGTTGAAAAATTCCCTCGTTGGATTCGTTTGGGGAAATGGGCGGCAAAAATCAAGGTGAAGGTGCAACCTATTAAAAAAATGGAGGCGCGATCGGGAACTTATCTGTGTCAACATCCTCTAAATCCTCTAGATTTGCCCCAGTCTTCTCGACTACTGCTGTACAACCGCATTGTGATGCCGCCTGCGAGTTTAGTGAGCGAGGCACAATTAGAGGGAGATTATTGGCAATTCAGTCTCGAAAAAGAGGAGGAATCAAACAATACCAGTCAAAAGAAGAAAGATAAAAACAAGACATATCTTTATTTACCTCGGGGAATGGCTTATGGTGCGGGAGATGTGGCTCGTGTTTCCTGATACTCCTGCAACGCGGCTGCAAACGGTGGTAGTGGAATTTGGGGCGGCAAAATCCGGAAAGCCCCCGGCAACTCTCGGACGCGCCCTGCACGCTCAAATTTTAACATGGTTTAAGTTGGGCAGCGATCGCGTTGCCGAAGCGATCCACGATGCCAAAATTTCTCCTTTAAGCGTGTCGGGATTACTGGGATATCGCCATCCTATCAAAAACAAGTCGGGGGACGGGTTTTATTGTCGGATTGGGTTGCTGGATGGGAGTTTGCTTTCTCCCTTACTGGCGGGTCTGGAAACGGCGGAACAACAATCTTTAACCCTCGGGAAGTTCCCTTTTAAAATTCGCAAAGTTTATGCCTTGCCCAATTCTCATCGATTGGTCAAAGCGACTGAATATCGGCAACTCGCGGCGATCGCTGCGACTCGAGAGATTACTTTAAATTTCCGCTCTCCCACCAGTTTCAAGCAAAAGAAGTACGTCCAGCCCTTTCCTTTGCCCGATTGCGTCTTTAACAGCCTCCTGCGGCGTTGGAATGCCTTTGCACCGGAAGATTTACACTGTCCCGTACAAGAGTGGGAGGGATTCGTAGCCGCTTACGACCTGAAAACCCACGCTCTGAAAATGGAGGGAGGAGCAGAAATCGGCTCGCAAGGATGGGCGCGTTACCGTTTTCCCGATCCCGAACAAGCTCGCATTGCCTCGATTTTGGCACAGTTTGCCTTCTTTGCCGGGGTGGGACGCAAAACTGCAATGGGAATGGGACAAACAGTTATCAGTTAACAGTGAACAGTTATCAGTTGGGGGATTTATGTCCGATGACCGATTTTTATTTGCCTTTGGCTTATCTGAATGCTTGGGAATATTGTCCTCGCCGTTTTTATTGGGAATACGTTCTCGGGGAGATGGCGGATAATGAACATATTCTCCTCGGTCGCCACTTGCATCGCAATATCGACGAGGCGGGAGAGTCTCGCGAGGGGGACGTTCTCATTCGCCGCCAGCAATGGGTTTGGAGCGATCGCTTGCAAATCAAGGGAATTATCGATGCGGTGGAGGAACGGGAGGGGATTTTAGTGCCGCTCGAATATAAGAAAGGACGTTCTAACAAGCATTTAAACGACCACTTTCAACTTTGCGGGGCGGCATTGTGTTTGGAGGAACGCACGGGGAAAAATATTGCTTTTGGCGAGATTTTCTATCATGCCAACCGTCGCCGCGATCGCGTTGATTTTACCTCGGCTTTGCGTCAAGCGACAGAAGAGGCGATCGCTGCCGCACAAAAAGCGGCAACGGGTTCGATGCCGTCTCCCATTGACAACTCGCGCAAGTGCCGCGATTGCAGTTTGAAGGGGATTTGCTTGCCCAAGGAACTCAAGTACCTGCACGCTCATCCCGATCTCGTTTGATTTCTTCTCTTTGTTCATTGTTTATTATTCGTGGAAATGACTGTTCTCTATCTCACTCAACACGATGCCGTACTTAACAAGAAGTACGAAGCCTTTAACGTCGCTCTCAAACAGGAGGATGGCTCTTGGGAAAAGCGATCGATTCCCGCTCAAACCGTCGAACAAGTCGTCTTGTTGGGACATCCGAGCGTGACGGGGGAAGCTCTGTGTTACGCGCTGGAGTTGGGAATGCCCGTCCATTATCTGTCCAGTTTCGGTAAATATTTGGGATCGGCGCTGCCGGGGTATTCTCGTAACGGGCAGTTGCGCCTTGCTCAATATGCCGTTCATTGCGATCCAGAACGCCGTCTGGCTTTAGTGAAAATATTGGTGGCGGCAAAAATTCACAATCAATATAACGTTTTGTACCGCCACGGACAAAAGGATAACCCTCTCAAAGCGCGCAAGAAGTTGGTTGCCAAGCACGACACTCTCGATGCCGTGCGAGGGGTGGAAGGTTTGGCCGCACGAGAGTATTTTGGTTATTGGCAAGCCATGCTCCCCAAGGGATGGACGTTTTCCGGTCGCTTTCGCCGCCCGCCGACGGATTCGGTCAATGCGTTGCTGGGCTTTGCCTATGCGTTATTGCGGACTCAAGTCACGGCGGCGGTTCACTTGGCGGGATTGGATCCCTATATCGGCTATTTGCACGAGACGACCCAAGGACAGCCGGCAATGGTTTTGGATTTGATGGAGGAGTTGCGGGGGTTGATTGCCGATAATTTGGTACTGTCGGTGTTGGCACTCAAACAAATTCAACCCAAGGATTTTCAGGAAAGTTTGGGAGCTTATCGCCTGTCGGATGCGGGACGGAAGGCGTTTTTGGGGGCGTTTGAACAGAAGATGACGGCGGAATTTAAACATCCGGTTTTTGGGTATCGCTGTACTTATCGTCGGGCGATCGAACTACAGGCCCGTTTGTTGGCTCGCCATCTACAGGAGGAGGTTGTTTACAAGCCTTTGATGGTACGATGACAACTCTGTTTTATTTGATTATTTACGATATTCCGGCGACCAAGGCGGGGAATAAGCGCCGACAGCGATTGCACGATCTGTTATCCGGTTATGGATCGCGCAAACAGTACAGTGCTTTTGAGTGTTTTTTAACGAGGGTGCAGTTTGTGAAGTTGCAGCAGCAAATCGAGCAACTTGTTGTTCGCACTGAGGATTCGCTGTGTATCTATATTATGGATGCGGCGGCGGTTCGCAAAACAATTGTTTATGGAACCGAAAAGCCTCGACAAGAACACACTCTGATCCTATGATGGAAATTAGCCAATTTTTGGCAAACCGAAGCGGGGGCGAAAATCCCGGGGGGTTCGCCAAAATGCTCAGCACCTTGACAATTCAATAGTTTTGAGATTTTGTTAGACGGGCTTGGGAGTCGGTTGAGCAAGATTTTGGGAGTGTTTTTCCGAGGTTTGCCAAAACCTATTCCAAAATTCCCATCTGACAAGGGTTCTAGCTGGCGGACTTTCAATCCAATGAATCCCGTTCGCGGGACTGAAACCTAACCAATTAACCACGGCGCAAACTTAACCGCCTCCTCTTTCAATCCAATGAATCCCGTTCGCGGGACTGAAACTGGGATGGCGAAAAGTTCTTAAAAGCCATTGATTCTCTTTCAATCCAATGAATCCCGTTCGCGGGACTGAAACGATTGAAAGAATACTCAGATACATCATTTCTATAACCGCCTTTCAATCCAATGAATCCCGTTCGCGGGACTGAAACCAAACAGGCTCAAATTGACTATTTAGCTCGATAACCTTTCAATCCAATGAATCCCGTTCGCGGGACTGAAACACGTTTAACTATGTCGTCAATGTCATTGAGAGTCCGCTTTCAATCCAATGAATCCCGTTCGCGGGACTGAAACAGCGATGGAATTCAACCGCTCGGAATGGCGA
>JBFRWJ010000720.1:0-8584 GCA_051439525.1 Spirulina sp.
CATCGGGGGTTGCAGCTTGCAGGAAGGGTAATGAGCCACAGCCTGCCAGAATGGGGAGGGCAAAGCCGAGTATAATAAAATGTTTGCTTGGGTTCATCGTGGGAAAAAAAAGTTTTGTAACTTACACGACATTTATCTCACGACGATCTGAGAAAATCCTGAAAATCTGTTAAATCGTTGATGACTATTCTCCAGTGTTTAACAACCAACAACAAACAACCCATAACCAACACCTCAACGAAAGAGGAGTTTATCCTTGTCCCGTCTGTCGCTGCGGTCAAGTGACGGCAATGACTTTAATGGAGGCTATGAATTGCGATACTTGTTACCATATTTTTGCTCCGGACTGGGAGCGACAAATACTTAAATTAGCAGATAGCGAAATTGCTTTGACGTGGCATTGGACGGGGAAACGATGGAAAGATTCCACTCGTGCCGGATTTGAACCTCATTGGGGATATTGGTTGGGAGCATTACTTTTTGTGAGCTTGCCGACGGCTTTGGTCGGGTTGTCTGCTTATCTTTTTCCTCCCTTACCGGGAAGTCGCGGCTCTTGGTTTCCTTTTGTGTGGATGGGGATCGTTTTTGTTACTCATTTAATGTGTTTGCTATGGTTGGCGATCGAGTATTATCAGTTTCCTTTTTTCTTATATTTGAGAACTCGGAGATGGCGTTAGTTCGATCGCGAGATGCGTTAAATTGTCCCTTGTCGAGTTAGCGATCGCATTTTGATATCCGTTCCTAGCAATTACGTCTGAACGGCAAATTTTTCGGGATCGATGTCCCAATTTACCCAAGTAATGGCTTCTCTAGCAGAATTCATATTGGGTGGTACGCGCAAAACATGAATATGTCCGGTACTGGGACAAGTCATTTTAAGCAGGTAAATGGGTTCTTCTTCCAGTTCTTCATCGAATTCAATATCGATTTTTAAGAGGCTATATTCTTGCCAAGTATCTAACGCTACAGCTTGCAATTCTTGGCAGATTCTAGTATAACCGATACCTTGAATGAGCGTGCGACGAATTTCGGCATTTTCTTCGGAGAGTATCCATTGCGATCGCCATTGAGAGGGAGGAAGCTTGCCGTATTTTTCAGGCAATCTTACCCCATGATAAGCATAGACGCTAAACCCATCAGCAAATTCAATGGCAGGTTTTTCTTCTGCATGGAGGCGATTTTCCGAGTCAAAGGAAAGGGTTCGAGGGCGATCGCATACAAAACAGACATTTTCATAAGGAAAAACATATTCACACTCTATTGCTAAACCTTGGTATAGTTCCCATAACTGTGTATTGTGAATGCAATTCAAAACAGATATACAAAAATCCAAATAACCTCCCCATACCGCCCCTAATCTACCTGCAATCCCTGCTAGCCTTTGAGTCATTTTTTCTTCTAAATCTAAATCATTGAAATCCAACCTTTTTTCTTCTATTGTTTCCCACAAAGCATTAGAGATCATACCGGATAAACTCTGTTCTACCAAAAATTTACTTTGCAAAAAATTTCTTAAAGTCTTATCTATTTGACTATCAATATAAGAATATAATCGCTCTATCATAATTCTACTGATTTTATCTGTTAAGCACCGTTTTGGATTCAATGTTGTAACTTTGCATTCAACTTCTTGTAAACTTTGACAGAAAATGATATTTGGTTGTTTAATTTCTAGAAAATCATAGACTTTTTGGATGACTTGTATAACTCGATCGCAGACAATAGGTTGAGTAGAAAAAGCAATCGAAAGCCACCGATTGCAATAAGACAACAAGAGTTTTTCTTGTTCGGATGAAAGAGTTTTAACATAAAAATCAATACCCCGAGCCAAGATGATTTGCAAGTGGGGATCTTTCTCTTGTAAAAACCACTTTTTTTGCCATAGATCGGGATTATATTTTCCATATTTTTCAGGAATAACTTCTCCATGATAAAAATAAAATAATTGACCGTCAGCAAACTCAATTGCAGGTTTTCCCTCTGAATGAACATAGCCGCAGTCATCATAATTTAATTGTTTGGGGCGATGACTAATAATACAGAGATCGGCAAATCCAAAAACATAACCGCAATTCTTGACGATCGATTCAAGAACTTGCCAAGTCTGTCGAGAGTGCGGATATTTAAGACCCGAAAAATAAAAATCAAGTATGCAGCAATTATTGATTCTAAATTTGGGTAAAATCTCTTGTATTGTCATGTCACGAAGGATAAAACTTAATGATACCCATTCTTGATGATGCCACAAAAAATCCGTAAATCTTTTTAAAAAATCCTTGTTTTGCCAATCAATATGTACATGAGATAATTGAAGTTGTTTGCTTAATCTTTCTCTAATTCGATCTAAGAGATTCCATGTTAATTTTTTTGTAGGTGTGAGTGTATTTCGCTTTATATTTAATTTTTCTTTAAGTGTTTGAAAAACAGACAGTGGACTATCACAAAACACGATCTCTGGAATTTTTTTCCCTACTGCAATATATCCTCTCTCAACTGCTTCTCTGGCTTTCTGGCGATCGATCGCTTCTGTCGAAAGGGCAATTTTCTGCCACTTTTGCCGATAGAGAGGAATCAATTTTTCTTGTTCTGGAGACAATTCAAGAAGCATAACCGATCAAAAGAGTTAAAGTTACAATAATTTTGTTGTTTATTGAATCACGATCGCGACTTCTTCCTCTTTCAATTCCTCCAACTTTTGCCAAATCTGTTGTAATAAATTATCCAATCCCGATCGCGTCACGGCAGAAATCACAAAAATCGGCGATTGAGTAATACTGGTAAGTTCTGCTTGTAAAAAATCCTGCAATTCCTCATCTACTGCATCTAACTTATTCAGAGCGATAATTTGCGGTCGCTCGTTTAAACCTTTCCCATAAGCCATTAACTCGGCTTGAATGGTGCGATAATCTTCAAGGGGATTATCCGCCGTAGAATCAATTAAATGGACTAATAAACGAGTGCGTTCGATATGGCGTAAAAACTCGTGTCCCAAGCCAATTCCCGCGTGGGCACCAGCAATTAATCCCGGTATATCTGCGAATACCGTACCATCTCCAGTGGGTTTGCGAACCACTCCTAAATTGGGAACCAGAGTCGTAAACGGATAATTGGCAATTTTAGGACGAGCGGAAGAAAGGGCAGCAATTAACGTAGATTTCCCCGCATTCGGTAAGCCAATAATCCCCACTTCTGCCAGTAATTTTAACTCCAAACGCAAGCGACATCGTTCCCCATCCAACCCCGGTAAGGCGTATTCCGGGGCGCGATTTTGATTGCTGAGAAAATGCTTGTTTCCCAAACCTCCTTTACCCCCCTTAGCCACACAAATAGTTTGAGAGGAACTGACGAGATCTGCGATCGCTTCCTCGCGATCCAAATCGTAAATAATCGTCCCGCAAGGCACCTCAATTTCCAAATCTTTTCCCGATGCCCCCGTACAATTATTAGGGCCGCCCCGCTTGCCATTGGGTGCCTTGAAATAGCGAGAATATTTAAAATCTAAGAGGGTTTGCAGGCGCTCTGAGGCTTTAAGAATTACCGAGCCGCCCCATCCCCCATTTCCCCCTGCCGGTCCCCCTGCCGGGACGTATTTTTCCCGTCGGAAGGCGACGATCCCATCGCCCCCTTTGCCCGCTTGAACTTCAATTTCTGCTTGGTCGATAAACTGCATATTTGATAATTGGTAATTGGTAATCGGTAATTGGTAATCGGTAATTGGTAAAAAGTTAGTCAGTTAATGCAATTGGCTACTTTTGACCTGATGGTTTCATTGGCATTCGTCCCATTACCCATTACCCATTACCCATTACCCCCTAACAATATTTAGAGACATCTTCTTGACAATCGTCAGCAAGATAGGTGAGAGCGCGGAAGCGCAAACCCACTAATTGATCGTAGAGGGGATTGAGCTTGCACATGGGAGGAATGCGAACGATTTTGCGCCCAAAAAGCGTGATATCGCGTTCAAACGGACATTGCGGCGGCACCATTTTGCAAACAAAACGGGCAACCCGGGGATCGTTCATATCCATTCCATCCAACCACTCCCGCACCGGATTCAAAACATCCAGAGAGACTTCCTGTTGAGAGGGAGGGGAAAGTTGGTTGGTTTCGAGTTTGTGTTTGTCGGGGTCGTAGAGTGTCTCTTCTAAGGCTTTTAGGGCAGCAACTTCTAGCCCCAAAGCGTCGAGAAATTCATTAATAACTTTGGCTTCTTCAACGGAGTATACGCCATTGGCCAGTGCCATCATTACTGCCGTTCTCATAAAATTTTCGGCAGTGGCGCGATCGCCACCCAACACAGCCGCTAAATCGCCGGGAGAAATGGGTTCTAATGCACCTAATTCCGTCGCCGGGGCAAGTTCGTCTTGGGTCAGTTGGGCGATCAACTCCTGTTCTTCGGGATCGAAGTGACCATCAGCCCAAGCAATGGTCAGCAAACCGCGCAGCCAAGCGGAAATTTGTTGGTCGGTGTAAGGGGAATTAGCCACAGTGGTCATGAGAAATCACCAAATTGCTAAGAGACTTTCTCAATTGTAATCCTTCCATCGCATTGTCTGGGAAGAGGCCACTCCTGCGGGGGGGTAAGACATGAACGTAATGGGAAAGCGCAAAAGTACCTTCGCCAGTTGGGAGAGGGCGAATTTGAGTTGAAGCGATCGCGGCAATTCAGCCCAGGTCACCTCCACAAACCCCAGTTGCCGATAAAACGCGACCAATTTTGTCCCCAAACACTCCAAGTAGAGGGGTTGGGTCGCTTGTCCGACGAGGTGGCGAGTGAGGAGAGATCCCAAACCGCGATCGCGATCGCCCCGCGCCACCACCAAACTCCCCAACTCTTCCGCATTCTGAAAAGTCCGCAATTGTCCGCAAGCAATAATCTCCTCCTCTCGGGAAATGACCCAAAATTGCTGCCAGCGCAACTGGGTCGGGTCGAGGCGCGCCCCCAAGACCAAGCGGCGAATCGCCCTCATATCCTCCCGCAAAGCAGGACGCAGCGCACAATTTTCCGGCAATTCCCGATGACCCATTACCCATTACCCATGACCCATTACCCCCCCAATGTTAAACAACTGTTACAGTTCTTGACAAAACCGGAAAATAGAGAACCCCACAGTGATAGCATTCCCCTAAATCATTCAGATTTAGAGAGAAGGATTATGACAGAAGCACTTAACGGCAAAACCCCTCTCTTTGGAGGAAGCACGGGTGGATTGCTCACCAAAGCCGAAACCGAAGAAAAATATGCCATTACTTGGACGAGTCAGTCCGAGCAAGTTTTTGAAATGCCCACCGGTGGTGCGGCAATCATGAACGCTGGCGAAAATCTACTCTATCTCGCTCGTAAAGAGCAGTGCCTCGCCCTCGGGACGCAACTGCGCACCAAGTTCAAGCCGAAAATTGAAGATTACAAAATTTACCGGGTTTATCCCAATGGAGAAATCCAGTATCTTCACCCGGCAGATGGCGTATTCCCCGAAAAAGTCAACGAAGGTCGCGGACCCGTGGGCAAGAAAGATCGCGGTATCGGCAAAAACCCCGAACCCGTGACCCTGAAGTTCTCCGGTCAAGAGCCTTTTGAGGTGTAAACACCCGAGAAAACTCCATTCTTCAAACCTGTAGGGGGACAATTCGTCCCCCCTTTTTTACGAGCAATGAAGGGCGATCGCTGGCGAGATCCGCGATGAGAAGAGGAATAAATTCGCGAAACCGCTCCGAGCCTGTGGCAAAATGTTGAAGGACGAGAGAAAAGCGATCGCTCCCTCAATTGTTTCGTTCCTTACCCCAGTGCCCGAATGACAGCCACAATCCCCACCCTCGCCCCCCAATACGATCCCTTTGCCACGGAAGAAAAGTGGCAAAAATACTGGGAAGAAAATCACGTGTTTCAAGCAGATCCCTCTCGCGACGGCGACACTTACAGTATTGTCATTCCTCCCCCCAACGTGACGGGCAGCCTTCACATGGGACACGCCTTCAATACCGCCCTCTTGGATACTTTAATGCGCTACCACCGCATGTTGGGGAAAAATACCCTCTGCTTGCCCGGTACCGATCACGCCAGCATTGCCGTCCAAACCATTTTAGAGCGCCAATTGCGAGAAGAGGGGCAAACCCGTTACGACATCGGACGGGAAGAATTCTTAAAACGGGCTTGGGAATGGCGGCATCAATCTGGCGGCGCGATCGTCAATCAGTTGCGGCGTTTGGGCTTGTCTGCGGATTGGACGCGAGAACGCTTTACCATGGACGAGAGCCTCTGCGAAGCCGTCCGAGAAGCCTTCGTGCGCCTCTACGATGAAGGCTTGATTTATCGGGGCAATTATATGGTGAACTGGTGTCCCGCTTCTCAATCCGCCGTTTCCGATTTAGAGGTGGAAAATAAAGAAGTGGATGGCTATTTGTGGCATTTTCGCTATCCCCTCAGTAATGGCAACGGTCATGTGGAAGTTGCCACCACCCGCCCGGAAACCATGTTGGGGGATACTGGAGTTGCGGTCAATCCCCACGACGATCGCTACAAGGATTTAATCGGCAAAACCATTATTCTCCCCATTATCGGGCGAGAAATTCCCATTTTCGCCGATGAGTTGGTGGATCCCGCCTTCGGCACCGGCTGCGTGAAAGTCACCCCCGCTCACGATCCCAATGATTTCGAGATGGGACAGCGCCACAATCTGCCCTTTATTAATATTTTGAATAAAGATGGCACCCTCAACGAAAATGCGGGAGCATTTGCCGGACAGGATCGCTTTGAAGCCCGGCGCAATGTGGTCAAGCGCTTGGAAATGGATAAATTATTGGTGAAAGTTGAGGAGTATCGCCATGCGGTGCCCTATAGCGATCGCGGCAAAGTTCCCGTGGAACCCCTCCTCTCGACTCAGTGGTTTGTGAAAATCGAACCCCTCGCCCAACGCGCCCTTCAGCATCTCGAGACCCAAAATTCTCCCCGTTTCGTCCCCGGACGCTGGACGAAAGTCTATCGCGATTGGTTGATGCGTTTGCGAGATTGGTGCATCTCCCGACAGTTGTGGTGGGGGCATCAAATTCCGGCTTGGTATGCCATTAGCGAAACCGGGGGAGAAATTACCGACAATACCCCTTTTATCGTCGCTCGCAATGAGTCAGAAGCCCTCGGCAAAGCCAGAGCCATGTTTGGAGAAGGGGTCAAGCTGGAACAAGATGCCGACGTTCTCGATACGTGGTTTTCCTCGGGGTTGTGGCCGTTTTCAACCATGGGCTGGCCCAAGGAAACCTCGGACTTGCGCGCCTACTATCCCAATTCTACCCTTGTCACCGGCTTTGATATCATCTTCTTTTGGGTGGCGCGCATGACCATGATGGCAGGACATTTCACTGAGGAAATGCCCTTCAAAGATGTCTACATTCACGGGTTAGTCCGGGACGAACATGGCAAGAAAATGTCCAAATCTGCGGGCAATGGCATCGATCCCCTGATTTTAATCCGCAAATACGGCACGGATGCCCTGCGCTACACTCTCATTAAAGAAGTCGCCGGGGCGGGGCAAGATATTAGCTTGCAGTACGATCGCGACACCGACGAATCCGAATCTGTCGCCGCCGCTCGCAACTTTGCCAATAAACTCTGGAATGCTGCCCGTTTCGTCTTGATGAATTTGGACGGACAATCCCCCGATCGCTTGGGATTCCCCGATGTGACGGCGTTGGAATTGAGCGATCGCTGGATTCTCTCCCGTTTCTATCAAACCGTCCGGGATACCCGCCGCGATATCGATAACTACGGCTTGGGGGAAGCCGCAAAACGCCTCTATGAGTTTATTTGGGGGGATTTTTGCGACTGGTATATCGAACTGGTCAAACCCCGACTGCGATCGGACGGTTCCTCTCAGTCTCGGCAGGTGGCCCAGCAAACCCTTGCTTATGTCCTCGAAGGAATTCTCAAACTCCTTCATCCCTTTATGCCCCATATCACCGAAGAGATCTGGCAAGTTCTCGTGCAAAAAACTGGGGCAGCGATCGCCCGGCAGGCCTATCCCGAAGTCGATGAAATTCTGAGATCTCCCAAACCCCACGGCTATGAAATTTCAGATCCTTGGGGAGAAACTGTAATCAGTCTTATCAGTCACCAGTCACCAGTCACCAGTCACCAGTCACCAGTTAACATGGGAACAGGGGAAGAGGAGGAACAACAACAGTTACCGACTCGAACTCCCGAGTATGAGAATCCTCTCCTGCAATTTCTGGCTGGCTTGCCTGGAGGGACGAACCAATTTTTCCAACGCAATCAACGCGCTCTGATTGTGGTGGCGATCGCTTTGGGTTCTCTGGTCAGTTTAAAAATTCTCCTCGCTTTTCTCGATGCTCTCAATACCATCCCTTTTGTCGAGCCAACCTTGAAAATTACCGGGATAGTCACTTCCATTTGGCTGGCTCTGCGCTATTTCCTGCGCTCCTCAGCTCGCCAAGAACTGCGAGGAATTCTACAAAAGCAATGGGAGGAAATGTTAGGCTCGATCCCATCCGATGACTCGCCCCTTCCCACCCCTAAACCCCAACCCCCAACTCCCCAACCCCAACCCCAACCCCCAACCCCCAACCCCCA